>CAZRXE010001510.1:0-1951 GCA_964603695.1 uncultured Heliomicrobium sp. | reverse complement strand
CGTGACGGTCGCGTTGGTGGTTGCCGAATTGTTGTTGGGCGTCAGATCAGTGGCGGTTGGCGCACTCACGGTCGTCGTGTTGGCTATGGTTGTGGATGCGCAACTGGCCGTGGCGACCAGTGTGATGGTAGCCGAAGCGTTCGCCGCCAGCGCGGGAAAGCTGATTGTTCGGTTGTTGCCCGAACCCGCGCACACGCCGCCGCCTGCCGCGGCGCAGGAAACATAAGTCAGTCCCGCCGGCAAATTATCCGTCACAGTCACGAAAGACGCGGCGTCCGGGCCATTGTTTCTGACCGTCAGCGTATAAGTCAGATTGGCGTTTGCCGCCACGGAAGTCGGCGAAACCGTCTGGGTCAGCGCCAAATCCGCTCGCGCTCCGCCAAGCACAATTTCACCCAACACCACCAGCCCGGCGATGACTTCGCCGTTGGAGTCCGGCTGCGTTCCCGTGTTGAAGTTGAGCAGTTGATTGCCCGTCGCCAAATCGAATTTATAAACATTGCCCGTGCGTTGATCGGCGCTCCAAAACGATGTGCCGTCCGGATCCAGGTTGATGGCAAACCAGCGATCTTCTCCGGGCGCATCGTAGGTGCGAACGACATTGCCCGTTGCGTCAAGGCGAACGATGACTTCCCGGTCGCCGACGATCAGACCGCCGCTAGGAAGCAATCGCAGCGCAAACGCATTGCTGCCGGGCAAGGCCGCGACGAAATCCGACAGCGGCGCATTCGTGCAAACGTTGAACCGTTTAATTGCCTTGCCTTCCGAGGTGTAAAACAGCGTGCATTGGTCTTCGGCCAGTTCAACCCAATCCGTACCGCGATTCTCTCTGGCGGGCGCAAAGCTCGCGCGAAGATTTCCGGCGGCGTCAAATCGCAAGATGCCGCGATTGCCGTCAGCCTGCCCGACATACGCATTGCCGGCGCGATCAAAAACGATAGATTCGGGATGCTCGTTGTATCCGCTGCCGAAAGTTCCCAGCAGCGTACCGGCTGGGCTGAATCTGTAGATTTTGTCGTTGAGAAAGCCCGTTACGTAAAGATTGGCATCCTTGTCAAAAGTCATGCCGGTCAGAATCCCGCTTTCGCCGGTGCTCAAGGTTTGAATCAGCGTTCCGTTGGCGCGCCGCCATTGCACCTGGCCGTTGGTGACGGCGACAAATACGTCGCCGGAGGCGAACAAACCGCTTGTTCCCGCCTGCGCCACGGTGAAAGTCTGTCCGGCGATGGTGATGGTTCCGGTGCGCGCCGGGCCGGAATTGGGCGCGACCGCGTAATTCGCCGTCCCGCTGCCGTTGCCTTCGCTGTTGCTTGTCACCGGAAGCCAACCGGCATTACTCGTTGTCGTCCAATTGCATCCGCTGGCGGGAAAAGTCGTCACGGCCACGCTGCCTGTTCCGCCCGCCGCGCCGAAAGAAGCCACCGTTGGCGTCAGCGCGTAAACGCAGGCGGTCGAAGCGGTCAACGTCAGCGTGTAATTACCGGTTTGGCCGGCACTGAAGGAATTGGCAAAGATGATGTAACGACCGGTCGCCGGCAGGCTGAAAAAACCTGTCGGCGGAATACGCGAGTTTGAGCCGCCTCCGCCATCGTCGTCTGCCGCGACATTTACTTCATTGACTCCGCGCCGCAGCAAAAGAAAAGCATCGAAATTCGATGAATTCAGACTGATGGCGATTTGCTGCCCGGCCACGCCGCTGAATTCATAAAGATCGGCGTAGCTGCCGTCGTTCAACGTGCAATCGTCGGCGCTGAGTTGCCCCGCGATAGTCTGGCCGAAACTGATGGGCGTAAAAGACGTCGTTGAAGAACAAGGCGCAAGGCGGAGCTTTAACGCGCTCCCGGCACTTTTCTCTGGTTTTTGCTCCTGCGCGGACACCCCGGCACGCCTTGCCCAAATTGACGGCACGGAAAGCATCCCACCGGTCAGCGGGCCGCCGATCATCAGGCCG
>CAZRXE010001509.1:0-1742 GCA_964603695.1 uncultured Heliomicrobium sp. | reverse complement strand
GGACAAGCGGTTTGTGTGGGCGATTATGACAACGATGGCTTTGACGATCTGTTCGTCTCTTACTTCGGTAAGAACGCACTCTACAAAAACAATGGTAACGGGACATTTACCGACGTGACGGACAAAGCCGGCGTCGGCCTGAACAAAACCAAATGGGGTTCGGGCAGCGCGTTTCTGGATTATGACAAAGACGGCGATTTGGATTTGTTCATCGGCAGCTACATTGATTTCGACGTGAAAACCGCGCCGACGCCCGAAACGGGTCCCTGCCTGTACAAAGGCGTGATGGTCGCCTGCGGCCCGCCGGGACTGACCGGCGGCGTCAATACGCTTTATCAAAACAACGGAAACGGTACGTTCACCGATGTTTCCGACAAAGCGGGCATCCGAAAAACTTTGGGCACTTATGCGCTGGGCGTGCTCGTTGCGGATTTCGACAACGACACCTGGCCGGACGTTTACGTCGCCAACGATTCGGCCCCGGCGGCGCTTTATCACAACAACGGCAACGGCACGTTCACGGACATCGGCGCGGAATCCGGCGCGGCTTACAGCGGCGACGGCAAACCCCAAGCCGGCATGGGCGTCAGCGCGGGCGATTTCGACGGCGACGGATTGCTGGACATTTTCAAAACCAACTTTTCCGGCGACACTTCAACGCTGTATCGCAACCTGGGCAAAAACAGTTTCGACGATGTGACTTTCGCCGGCGGCATCGGTTTGAACACGCGCTGGCTGGGTTGGGGCTGCGGGTTTTTCGACCCCGACAACGACGGCTGGCTGGATATTCTGTTGGTCAACGGCCACGTTTATCCCGAAGTCGAAAAACTGACGACCGAAGCCGGCTACCCGCAACGCAAGGTGCTTTATCGCAATCTGCGCAACAAGAGCTTTCAGGACGTGACCGAAAAAATCGGCGGCGCACTGATGGAACCGACCGCGAGTCGAGGCTGCGCGTTCGGAGATTTCGACAACGACGGCGACGTGGATGTCGTCATCAATCCCGTCAACGAAGCGCCAGTGCTGATGCGCCTGGATACGCCACTGACCAAAGATGCCGGCAACAACTGGATCGCCGTCAAAACCGTCGGCTCAAAGTCGAACCGCAGCGGCATCGGCGCGCGCATCAAATGCGTCACCGAAGACCGCACGCAAATCAACGAAGTTCGCAGCGGCGGCAGTTATTATTCGCAAAATGACCTGCGCGTGCATTTCGGCCTCGGCAAGGCGAGCAAAGTGAAAACGATTGAAGTAAGCTGGCCGAGCGGCAAGGTGGACGTGCTGAAAGATGTCGCCGTCAATCAGGTCGTGACTGTTAAAGAATGACCGACTGCTCGAAAAACACCGTCTGAGGAAAGGCCGGGAATTATGCAATTGATGACATTTCATGAGGCAGCTACACAATTGCCGACTTTAATTACCGCCGCCATCCGCGGCGAAGAGATTTTAATTGCCGGCAATAGCGAGGAAGTCGTGAAGCTGGTTCCAATCGCAATCGGCAAAAAAAAGCGAACCTTCGGAAGTGCCAAAGGAACATTTCAGATGGCCAATGATTTTGACGAGCCACTTGAGGACTTCAAGGAGTACATGGAATGAAGCTATTGCTGGATACTCACAGTTTCATCTGGTTCTTTGAAGGCGATACTCGATTGCCTCGGACTGCTTGCGATTTGATTGAAGACGAAAACAATCACCTCTTCATCAGCATTGCCAGCATTTGGGAAATGGCAATTAAAGTCGGC
>CAZRXE010001508.1:0-1659 GCA_964603695.1 uncultured Heliomicrobium sp. | reverse complement strand
CATTTACCTGGGCGTTTGGGAACACAACCACCGTGCGCAGTCTTTTTATTTCCGCTGGAACTTCCGCGTCATCGGCAGTCACATCTTTCAAATGGGCAGCGATTCGCAACTGGATTGGCTGATGGAGCGCGACTTATAGCGGCCACGCTTATGAACTCATTCTATGCTCCGATTTTACTGACGATCAGCGGCGGCGTGCTTTACCACGTGTCGCAAAAAGCCATTCCGCAAACGGTTCACCCCTTCGTGGCGGTGATTCTGGCTTATGCCGTGGGCATCCTGCTGTGCGCCATCGGCCTGGCCTTCGATCCGGCGGGGGCGTCGGGGCGCTTTTTTGTCGCTTCGCTGAAGGCATCGAATTGGGCGGTGGTGGGCGTGGGCGTGGGCGCTGTGGTGATCGAAGTAGGCTTTTTGCTGGCCTATCGCGCCGGCTGGAACATCAACTCGGCGTCGGTCGCCTGCAACATCGCCGTTGCCTTACTGCTGATTCCGATTGGCCTTTTGGTCTTCAAGGAACATCTTTCCTGGCGCGCCGCTGCCGGCATTGGCTGTTGTTTGCTGGGCTTGTATCTGCTCTCGAAACACTGATGAAAAAGTATCTTGCCGTCTGGCTGTTGCTGTGTTTGATCTGGGGTTCGACGTGGGTTTTCATCAAACTTGGACTGGATGATTGGCCGCCGTTCACTTTCGCCGCGCTGCGTTTTTTGCTGGCGGCGGTGATTTTGTGGGGCGTTGTACTGTTGCGGCACAGCAAGCTGCCGCGTACGCTCGGCGATTGGGCGCGAATGGCCTGGCTCGGCACTATTGCTTTCGGCATCAATTTCGGCCTGGTTTTCTGGGGCGAAACCCGTATTCCTTCGGGACTGACAGCCATGCTGCAATCTGTCATTCCCGCGTTCGGCTTTCTGCTGGCGCATCATTATTTGCCGAACGAACGCATCACTCTGGCCAAACTGATTGGCGTGGCGCTGGGCATTGCCGGCGTCTGCTTCATCTTCGCCGATCAAACGAGCGTTGCCGGCACTGCGGCATTGTGGGGCAGCGCGGCCATCGTTCTGAGTTCGCTGTGCGTGGCTTATTGCAACGTCCAGATCAAATTGCACTGCGGCCATTTGGATACGCCAGTGTTGGTGGCCGGACAAATGGGTTTTGGTGTGCTGCCGCTGCTGGCGGCAAGCTGGCTGGTGGAAGGTGGGCCTTTCAATTTGCGCTGGACTCCGATGGCGACGGTTGCGCTGGTTTACTTGGCAATTATCGGCTCGGTCGTCGCGCTGTTGCTTTATTTTTGGCTGGTCAAACGAGTTGATGTCACCAAAACAATGTTGGTTTCGCTGGTCACGCCGGTGGTCGCGCTGCTGATTGGCTGGCTGGTGCGTGGCGAAACGCTTTCATGGCGATTGGCGCTGGGAAGCGTGGCAATCTTGTCCGGCATCGGCATGATCGTGTTGCCTAAACGCCCGAACTAATATGGCACTTCAACTTTTATGGCACTTCAACTTTCAGGAGCTTTTTTCATGCTCAAACAATTGCTGATTGGCTTTGCCTGTCTTTGTTTTCTGGCCGTTTCAATTAGCGCGCAAAAGCCGGAGTTCGCGCCCGGCGCTCGCTACGATGCAAAGATTCCCTCGCTGAAACAAGTCACCGGCTACGACTTCGCCG
>CAZRXE010001507.1:0-5519 GCA_964603695.1 uncultured Heliomicrobium sp. | reverse complement strand
AGGTTCTTGCCAACATGCCGCCAAGAGTTTTGATTGCGGATGATCAACCAGATGTATTGGCAGCGCTGCACCTGCTGCTGAAAAACGAAGGCTTTCAAATCGAAACCGTGACGTCGCCTGCCGCTGTGCTGGATGCATTGTCGGGCGGAGCGTTTGACGTGGTGTTGATAGATTTGAATTACGCGCGCGATACCACATCGGGGCGCGAAGGTTTGGATTTGTTGTCAGAGATTCGTGCACTGAATCGTCCTTTGCCCGTTGTGGTGATGACTGCCTGGGGCAGCATTGAATTGGCTGTTGAATCCATGCGCGAAGGCGGCTGCGACTTCATTCAAAAACCCTGGGACAACGACCGCTTGCTCAGTGTGCTGCACGCCCAACTGGAACGCGGGCGCAAGCTGCGTCAGGCAAAACAGGAGCGACTGGCTTACGAACGCTTTCAACGTTTCGAGTTTGAAGAAGCTCGCCGTATTCAGGAAAGCCTGTTGCCCACGCGCCTGCCCGAAATCGAAGGGCTGGACATTGCCGCCGCCTGGCAGCCGATGCGCGAAGTCAGCGGCGATTATTTCGATGTCATCAAATTGGGAGAAGGGAAGATTGCCGTGTGCTTGGCCGATGTCGAAGGCAAAGGCTTGCCCGCCGCGATGTTGATGTCGAATCTGCAAGCCGCCGTACGTTCGCTGGCGTCGCAGGCTCTGCCGCCGGGCGAGATGGTCGAGCGGCTGAACCGAACGATGCTGCAAAATTCCAGCGGGCAAAAACTCATTACGTTGTTTTACGCCGTGATTGACGTTCCCAACGCCACAATGAGTTACGTCAACGCCGGCCATTTGCCGCCGTTGCTGATGCACGGCGACGGCAGTTACCGGCAACTGTCCACCGGCGGCGCAATACTGCACATTTTCGCCGACTCCACCTTCGAGGCCGCCGAACTTCGCCTGACGCCCGGCGACCGGCTGCTGATTTTCACCGACGGCGTTGTCGAATGCACAAATACAGCCGGCGATGACTTCGGAGAAGCCCGTCTGCTGCAAAACCTGCGTGAGTGCCGCGCGGATAGCGTCGAAAATTTGCTGCAACGCGTGAAACGCAGCGTCACGGAATTTTCCGGCGGCGAATTTCAAGATGATATGACGATGCTCGCGCTCGGTTACAACCCAATGAGGTTAGGTTAAACGCTGGGCCCGCAGGCGGCCCCGCGTGCGGGCCTAAGAACCGACCGCTGCCTATCATTCGCACCTCAGCGCTTCCATCGGATCCATTTTCGTCGCCCGACGCGCCGGGAAGTAACACGCCAACAGTGCCACCAGCGTCAAACCTGCGGCGATTACAATGAAGGTAAGCGGATCGTTGGCGCTGATGTTGAACAGCAGCCGTGTCAGCAACCGCGTCAGTGCCAGCGCCGCCGCCAGACCGACCGCCACGCCCGCCAGCGCCGGAGTCATTCCCTGTTTGACGATCAACCGCAACACGTCGGCGTTTTGCGCGCCGAGCGCCCTGCGGATGCCGATTTCGGGCAATCGTTGCGCGACCGTGTAAGACATCACGCCGTAAATCCCCACCGCCGCCAATCCCAGCGCGAGGGCGGCAAACAGTCCCAGCAGCAAAGTGCGAAAGCGAGGCTCGGCAACGGAAGTCGCCAGAACTTGCTCCATTGAGCGCGGATTGGCGATGGGTTGGTCTTTGTCTATCGCCTGCACCGCCCCACGTACTGCCGCCGCCAACGCCAGCGGATCGCCGGTTGTCCGCACTGCCAGATCGGCAAAGCCGGTTTCAATCCGCGGCATATACATTGTCGGTGTGGGCGAACCGGCCAGCGAAAACTGTTTAATGTCGCGCGCCACGCCGATGATTTCGCACGGCAGCGGTTCGCCGTCGTCAATAATCAATCGCTTGCCGAGCGGGTCTTCGTTGGGAAAGTGCGATCGCGCGAAGGTTTCGTTGATGATGACCACGCGCGGCGTTTCCTTGGTTTCCTGTTCGGTGAAGGTGCGCCCTTTGACCAGAGGAATACTCATGGCGAGCATGTAATCGTGGCTGATGGCGGGATTCAGTGCCGTCACCTGCTGATTCGGATTTTTGAACGGGCGGCCTTCGATCTTGAAATAAGTGTCGCCGCCGCCGCGCAAGGGAAGTTGTGTTGTCGTCCCGACGGCTTGAACGCCCGGCAACGCCGCCACGCGCTGCAACAACTGCTCAAAAAAGATTCGGGGCTTTCCAGGCTCGCCGTATTTCGATTCGGGCAAAAACAATCGCATCGTCAGCACATTGCGCGGATCGAAACCCGGATCAACTTCCTGCAAGCGGCGGAAGCTTTGAATCAAAAGTCCCGCGCCAACCAGCAGCACCAGCGCCGGCGCGATTTCGGCGATGACCAGCGCCTTGCGCGTTCGGCTGCCGCGCCTTGCCGCGCCGGTTCCTTTGCCGCCGTCTTTCAAAGTTTCGTTGAAATCCGGCCTGGACGCTTGCAGGGCGGGAACCAATCCGAAGACCGCGCCGGTCAGCAATGACAGCAGTACCGTGAACGCCAGCACACGGTTGTCCACGCCGATTTCGCCGGCGCGCGGAATCGAATCCGCCGCCAGCTTGACGATTGCTTCCGTCCCCCAGACGGCCAGCAGCAAGCCGACCGCGCCGCCGGCAACCGAAAGCAACAGGCTTTCGGTCAGCAATTGTCGGACGATGCGCATTCGCCCCGCGCCCATCGCACAGCGAACGGCGATTTCTTTTTGCCTGCCTGCTGCCCGCGCCAGCAGCAGATTGGCGACATTTACGCAGGCAATCAGCAGCACGAATGCCACCGCGCCGAGCAACACATAAAGCGGCGTGCGCACATCGCCCAGCAGTTCATCGCGCAGCGGAACCAGTCGCAGCCGCCACGACGTGTTCGATTCCGGGTATTGCTTTTCCAGGCCGATGGCGACGGCGTCCAAATCGGCTTGCGCCTGCTGCAAGGTCACGCCCGGTTTCAATCGCCCGAAAGCGCGCAGGAAGTGAAAACGGCGGACTTTCATGTTCGGCTTGTCGAACGCCAGCGGTCGCCACACTTCGGTTTCGTCCGGCAGGCGGCCCGCGTTCGGCGCAACGCCGACAATCGTGTGACTTTGGCCGTCGAGCAGCAGCGTTTTTCCGATCACGCCCGCATCCAGATTAAAACGCCGCTGCCACAACCCTTCGCTGATGATGGCGACCCGCGCGCGGCCTTCCTGCTCTTCTTCGGGCGCAAAGCTACGTCCCAGCACCGGCTTGACGCCGATGGCTTGAAAGAAATTCGTCGTCACATTCGCGCCGACAATGCGCTCCGGTTCCGTGCCGCCGGTAAGATTGAAGGAGTCGGCCCGGACGGCGGCGAACTCCTCAAAGGTGCGGTTTTGCGCACGATAATCCAAAAAATCCGGCGGCGACGTGGCGGCCTGATTGCCCTGACTGAACTTTCCGTACATTCGCACAATCCGCTCCGGCTCCGCATACGGAAGCGGTTGCAAGATGACGGCGTTGACCACGCTGAAAATCGCCGTATTCGCGCCGATGCCGAGCGCCAGCGTGATAATCGCAATCAGCGTAAAGCCGGGCTGTTTCAACAACATTCGCGCGCCGTAGCGCAGGTCTTGCCACAAAGTTTGCATAGTTCCTTCTATTCACATCTTAAAGCAATCATTGGATCAATTTTCGTCGCGCGCCGCGCCGGTATCCAACAGGCCAGCAATGCGACCAGCAATAACGCAACCGCGATCACGCCAAACGTCAGCGCATCAGTCGAGCGCACGCCGAACAGCAGGCTTTCCATCCAGCTTGTCAACGCGAACGCCGCTCCCAAGCCCAGCCCGATTCCGATCAATGTCAGCTTTACTCCATGCTTGAGAATCAACGCCAGCACGTCGCGCGTCTGTGCGCCCAGCGCCATGCGCAAGCCGAGTTCGTGCGTGCGCTGTCTGACCGAGTACGAGATCACGCCGTAAACGCCGACTGCCGCCAGCAACAAGGCCAGCGCCGCCAGGCTCGTCAGCAAGACCAGCGTCAGGCGGCGTTGCGCCAGCGAATTGCCGAGCAATTGATCCATCGTGTAAACCGAAAACACCGGCAGGTCTTTGTCTATGGCATGAATTGCTTGTTCGACCGCCGTTGCCAGCGCCGCCGGGTTGCGTTCAGCGCGTACAACCACGGCGATGGCAGCGTTAGGCAACTGTGCATACGGCAAGTAGGTTTGCAGTGAAGTGTCCTGGTCTACGCCGTCCATTTTGACGTCGTTGACGACGCCGATGACTTCGCGCCAGGGATGGTTGCTATCGTTGTTATCGGGAAGGCCTTGTTTGATGCGTTTGCCGATGGGGTTTTCATTCGGCCAGACGCGGCGGGCGAGTGACTCATTGATGACGACGACGGGCGCGGAATCCGCTGCATCCGCCGGACTGAAGCGGCGTCCGCGCAACAGTCGAATGCCCATCGTCTCGAAGTAATTCGTGCTTACGCGCAGGTAACCCGATAACGGTAAATCTGCGCGCGAAGGGATGGGTTTGTCTGCGGCAATAAAAACCGAATCCCAGTTAGTGCCATCTATCGGTAATGAGTGTGTCAGCGCAGCGGCACGCACGCCGGGCAATGTCTGCACGCGCGCCAGGCATTGGTCATAAAAAACGCGCTTCTGTTGGTCAGAGTAGCCGCGCCCTTCCAGGCTCAAGCGCATCGTCAACAGATTGTCGGCCTTGAAGCCCGGATCAACGTGCAGCAGGTTCCACATCGAACGCACCAGCAAGCCCGCGCCTATCAGCAGGACGAGCGACAAACTGACTTCGGCAATCAGCAAGGCCTTACGCATGCCGTCGCGCGATGCGACGGTGGTCAGGCGACCACCGTCTTTCAGCGTCGTTTGCAAATCGGTTTTCGCGGCTTGTAAGGCGGGCAACAATCCAAACAACAAACTGGTCAATACCGCGAGGCCGAGCGTAAAGAGCAGCACGCCCGTATCCAATCCGACGCGGTTGAGTTGTGGGATGTCAGCGGGAGCCAAAGCGAGCAAGCCCGACAACATCCAGGTTCCCAACAGCAATCCGCCCGCGCCACCCAACGCCGCGACCAACAGACTTTCGCTGAGCAATTGCCGCATGATGCGCCAGCGGCCCGCGCCCAATGCCAACCGCACGGCCAATTCCTTTTGCCGTTCCGCCGCGCGCACCAGCAGCAGGTTCGCCACGTTGATGCAAGCGATCAGCAGAATGAATCCGACCGCGCCGAGCAAGACCCACAACGATGACCGGACACTCTCCGACATCACATCCTGCAAGCGCTCAGCCTGTGCGCTCTTGCCTTCGTTGAAGTTGGGATATTCGCGCGCCAGTTGCTGACCAATCGCGTCCATTTCGCTGTTCGCCTGCGCCACCATTACGCCGGGCTTCAAACGCGCGACAGCATAAAAGTCATAGGCGCTGTTCCCGCGACCAGCAAATGCGGAATCAGGCGCGAGCCTCAGACCCAGCGGCGTGAAAACATCCGCCTTCTCGAAATACTCAAAGCCCGGCGGT
>CAZRXE010001506.1:0-4797 GCA_964603695.1 uncultured Heliomicrobium sp. | reverse complement strand
TCGGCACGCCGCATTACATGTCGCCGGAACAATGCCAGGGCGAAGAAGCCGACGCGCGTTCGGACATTTACAGCCTCGGTGTGGTGCTTTACGAATTGCTGACTGGCGTGGTGCCTTTCGTCGCCAAAACGCCGACCGGCGTGGCGATCAAACACGTCACGGAAAAACCGCGTTCGCTGCACGAACTCAATCCGGCCGTTAGTCCGGGGGTTGAAAACGCCGTGATGCGCGCATTGGAAAAATCGCCTGCCGCCCGCCCGCAAACCGCGCTTGATCTAGCGCGCGAATTCGACGCCGCGCTGATCGAAGAGAGCAAATACAACAGCCCGACTCAACAAGTTAGCGCAAGCGCCAAACCGCAGCCCATATCGCCCACCGATGCAACCTTGCCTTTGGTTCCGAAAACGGGCGATGACCACAAGAGTGACGCGCCTCAACAGAACTATGACACTGTGATGGCGTCGCCGCCCGTCACTGACGCGATTTCCGCTCCGGGAACAAACGTTCTGTCATCAGGTTCCAGAGTGACAGGCGAACAGCGCATGAACACGGTTGACCTGCGTACGCAGGTGATTGAGCCGGAAGAAGTAATTGCGGCGGAGACGAATTACTCCACCAATCTTTATGACGAGGAGGTGACTGATGCCTCGACCTCTCAGGAAAAAGAGAAAAGCTATGCCACCAACCTTTACGTTGAAGAACCGGAGCCGCCGAAACCAACGAAAACCGATCCCTTGCGAACCGACCCTTTCGGTGGAACAGAATTTCTGACCCAGCCGGAAGTCAGGCCGGAGGTCAGGAAAGAATTGGTCGCCAACGTAGAACCGGCAAAAGTCTTGCCGGCAAAGCCGGAAAAGAAAGCTCCGCCGGTAAAAGCCTCTCCCGCCAGTGTGCCGCCCCCGGCGAAAGCGCCCGTCATCCCTGTTACGTCGCCGGCCAAATCCCGCACGCCTTTGTTCATCGGTGTGGGCGGATTGTTGCTGTTGCTGGCCGGCTTGGGTGCTTGGTTTTTGGGCGGCAAAGAGCCGACCGAAGTCTCTTCCGTCAAGGCGACGCCTTCGCCGGCGGCTTCCGCCACTGCGACGCCGGATTCCTCGTCCAGCACGCAGTTTCCGCAAGGCGATGCGCCGGAAGGGATGGTCTTCGTTTTTCGCGGCGTGTTGTTGGCAGGACGCGACGACAGCGACGAGAATCAGCGTCCCGTACACACCGTTCAGCTCAAACCGTTTTATATTGGCCGCACCGAAGTGACCAACGCAGAATATCAAAAGTTTATTGAAGCAGCCGGCCACCCCACTCCTCCGTCCTGGAAAGGCAACCGCTTTCAGGCCGGCACCGAAGCACTCCCGGTCACTGATGTGACTTGGGAGGACGCTTCCGCCTACGCCAAGTGGGCGGGTAAGCGATTGCCGACGGAGGAAGAATGGGAATTCGCCGCGCGCGGGCCGAACAAAGACAACTTTTATCCTTGGGGCGAAACCTGGCGCGAAGACGCCGCCAACGTCAAAAAAGACGAGAAAGACAAACGCCAGCTTCAACCCGTCGGCCAGCTCGCCGCCGGTGTCTGCCCCTTTGGCGCGTTGGATATGATCGGCAATGCCTGGGAATGGACGGCCAGCGATTACAAAGAATATCCCGGCGGCAAAGTCGAAACGCCAGCCAAAGGCTATGCGAATTTGAAAGTGATCCGCGGCGGGTCTTACGACACGGTTCAAAAAGACGCCACGGCAACTTTTCGCCGTGGCTGGCCCGCAACCAGAAATGATTGGCCTAAAGGCACGCCGGTGGATTACTCCAAGACGGGTTTCCGCGTGGCGCAGGACGCCCCCAATCGGTAACTTTTCCGTCCCCTGAGTAAGGAAACAATTTTATGAAGAGACAACGAATCCCCACATTTGTTGCCGTCGTCGCTTCGGCTCTCTTCTTGTTGCCGTGTGTGCGATTGAGTCTTCAGGCGCAAAGTGGGAGCGGCGCGCTGCCCACCGTCAAGCCGACTCCGGCACCCAAACCCAGGCCGACCACTCCCAAACCGGCCACGACAACCGTCGCGGTTGCGCCCGTCACGCTGACACTGGTTTTCAATCAGGACGCGAATGGTCGTCTTGATCCGAAAGGTTCGGAAAAAGCTGCGGGCGGCAGCTTGTTTCAGGAATACATCCTCAACGCCAAAAGCGATGAAGTACTGGTTTTTCGCCTGCAAAGCGAGAATCCCGCGCTCGGCTTGCAATTGCTGGACGCGGACAAGAAAGAAGTCGCTTTGTCGAAAGATGCGGCGAGCGGCGAGTTCAAAATCAATTCGCAGACGGGCGCTCTGCCCGCCGATGGCGAATATAGATTGCGCGTGAGCGGCGCAGCCAGCGGCAAAGCGGCGATCCCGTATTCGGTTAAAGTCAATCGGCTGGGTTTGACCGGCAGCTCATATCAGGAGCGTTTCAACAGCATTTACGCCGCTTATGCCGCATTGCCCGAAGGCACTTCGACAGGCTTGTTGTATGAAACGCTGGCCAAACTGGAAGAACTAGCTGCCGCCGATGAAAACCGCGCGACCACTTTTGAATTGCTTGGCATCATTTACCTTTACAACAAGCATGACGCCGCCAAAGCCGGACAGGCGATGGAACAAGCCATCAAACTGAAAGGCGCGGCAGTCGTCAAAATCAGCTACGACAGTCAATGGCGGCGAATGGCTAGATTGAAGACCGGAAGATTCGATTGGGAAGATGCGCGCACAGGCTGGCTGCGGATTCGACCGGGGCAGATTGCGTTGACCGATCCGTCCAATAAAACGTTGGCCACTCTGAACGGCACGCAAATCAAAGAACTGTCGAAGATTCTGACCGCCAACAGCAATCTGGTAACGATCACTGCCGAAAACGTGCGAAAGCCATTTATTTTCGCGCCTGGCAGCGGCCAACAAGCCGAAGCCGATTTGGTCATCAAACTTATTCAAAATTACGTGATGGGAAAAACCAATTGAGTTTCCAGCTTTCAGTTTCCGGAATCCGCACTTTCTGATGAAAACTGAACGCTGAAACTGAAAACCGAAAACCATGAATCTTTGGGGAGGCCGATTTATCGGCGAAACTGATCGTCACTTCGCGGCATTCAATGCCAGTTTCCGTTTTGACAGAAGATTGATCTTTGCAGACTTGCAAGCCTGCGCCGTGCAAGCACACGCGCTCGGACGCGCGGGCGTGCTGCCCGAAGTCGAAGCCGAATTGCTGACGCAAGGGTTGGACAAAATTCGCGCGATGGCCGCCGAGCCGGGCTTTCTGGATCGTCCCGAATTCGCCGCGACCGAAGACGTTCACAGCTTCATCGAATCGAGGTTGGTCGAATTGATCGGCCCGGTCGGTTACAAGCTGCACACCGGACGCAGTCGCAACGATCAAGTCGCCGTCGCCACTCGCCTGTTTTTGCGCGGAGAAATCGAACGGCTGGATGAAGTAATGCGCGACGCCGAACGTGCCTTGATCGAGCTGGCGGAAAAATATGCTGACGCCGCGCTGCCCGGTTACACGCACCTGCAAAAAGCTCAGCCCGTACTATTTGCCCACTTCCTGCTGGCCTATTTTCAAATGCTGGAACGCGACCGCGACCGGCTGCGCGATGTGAAAAAGCGCGTCAATGTGTTGCCGCTCGGTTCGGGCGCGCTGGCCGGGACGAACTTTGGCGTGGATCGCGAATGGATGGCCGCGCAGTTGGGTTTCGACGGCGCAACGCGCAACAGTCTGGACGCCGTCAGCGACCGCGACTACATCATCGAATTCATCAGTTGTGCCGCCACCGCGATGATGCATCTGTCACGCTTGGCCGAGGACTTGATCATTTATTCAACACAGGAATTCGGCTTCATCAAGTTGGGCGACGCCATCGCCACCGGCAGCAGCTTGATGCCGCAAAAGAAAAATCCCGATTCGCTGGAACTGGTTCGCGGAAAGTCCGCCCGTGTGTTCGGCCATCTAACAGCGATGCTGACGCTGGCCAAAGGCTTGCCGCTGGCTTACAACAAAGACTTGCAGGAAGACAAAGAAGCTCTGTTCGATACGATTGACACCTTGTCCGACAGCCTGCGCGTGACGGCGACAGTCTTGCGAAACATAGAACTGAACGAAGCCCGTGCCCGCGCCGCAGCCATACGCGATTACACCAACGCCACTGACCTCGCCGATTACTTGGTTCGCAAAGGCTTGGAGTTTCGCAAAGCTCACGAAGTCATCGGCAAAATCGTCGTTTACGCCATCAATCAGGGTAGGGAATTGAACGACCTGACGCTGGACGAATGCCGACAGTTCTCGCCGCTATTCGATCAGGATTTGTTTGAAGCCATTTCGCTGGGAAGCTGTTTGGCCGGTAAGAAACAGCTTGGCGGAACCGCGCCGGAACAAGTGCAGCATGAATTACAGCAGGCAAAGGCGACGTTGAAATCTGAGATTTGAGATTGAAACGACGGCTGAAAATTTAAGAGCCGACCGGAAGCTTGGGACTTCTCGGTCGGCTCAAGAACTGCTGATGTCCTCACCCCATCAACAGTCAGATTGGGCGTATTTTTGCCATAGGGTATTTTTAGTGTCAAGAAGAAAAATTAAAATGCTTGACAGCGTATGGGTTTGCCATCTCTCCATTTAGGCCGAAAATCGGTTTGACGAACTTTGGGCGCTTGTGTAAGATGCCCGCTCGTTTGACGCCGAAGGCGGATGGCAAACGCAATCTTTTCAACACTCGAACCCATCTTAAGCCGACTTAGCTCAGTTGGTAGAGCGACTGATTCGTAATCAGTAGGTCACCAGTTCAAGT
>CAZRXE010001505.1:0-1944 GCA_964603695.1 uncultured Heliomicrobium sp. | reverse complement strand
AGCGGCTGCCACAACATCACGCACAACGTCGGACAACTGAAAGAATTTAGCATCTGGAAGGAGTCAACCGAATGACCACACCGCTTACCCTCATCGAAAAACGCATCCGCCTGTCGGGACTGTTGCTGATTGCCGGCCTGCTGGTGGAACTCATCACGCTGCGCTGGTCGCATCCCACGTCGTTTTTGTTTTTCCTTTTACTCGGAGGATTGCTGATGGCGATGGGCATTGTCGTTTATCTGCTGACGCTGGTTTCCGCTGAAAACAAAACTTCGGCGAGATGAGCGTTGAGGCCAATCACCGTTCCACTTCATGAAGTCCCGAAGATGTGTTCACTCGCGCGTCTTCGGGACTTCACTGTATTGCGCTTGCCTTGCCTTCTGCTCGGAGAAACAATACAAACGAAACCAATCCTAACAAATCCGACAGATTGACTCTCGAGAAGTGGAACTATGCCCAAAGAAAAGATTCTTGTAGTTGATGACGACGCCGCAGTCCGTTACACGTTGGCCGAAGCGCTCACCGGCTGGGGCTACGAACCGATTGAGGCCGCGACGGTGGCGGCGGCACTCGACGCTTTCGACACCGAACAGCCACTGGCCGTGTTGCAGGACATTCATTTGCCGGACGGTTCGGGCCTTGACGCCTTGCTCGAATACAAAAAACGACATCCGCAAGCCATCGTGATTATGATTACCGGCAGTGTGCAGCTCGACGACACGATCACGGCTTTGCGCGGCGGTGCGCACGATTTCATCAGCAAGCCCGTACATCTCAGCGAACTGCAAGTCACCATTCGCAACGGCATTGAAACCGGCAAGCTTCGGCGCGAAGTCGGCCAGTTTCGCCGCCAGCAGGAACAGCGTTTCGGGTTCGGCCAGATCGTCGGCCAATCGCCCGCGATGATGGAAATGATCGCGTTGGCACGCAAAGTGGCGGCCAGCGAAGCTTCTTCAGTGCTGTTGCAAGGCGAAAGTGGAACCGGCAAGGACGTGGTGGCCAAAGCTATTCATTACGGTTCGACGCGCGCCGATGAACCTTTCATCGCCATCAATTGCGCGGCCATTCCCGGCACGCTGATCGAAAGCGAACTGTTCGGGCACGAAAAAGGCGCGTTCACAGACGCCCGCGCCCGCAAGGAAGGATTGTTTGAACAGGCGCAAGGCGGCACGCTCTTTCTGGATGAAATCGGTGAGTTGGAATTAGGCTTGCAAGCCAAGCTGTTGCGCGTACTGGAAGAAGGCGCGTTTCGCCGCGTGGGCGGATTGAAAGACCTGCCGCTGGATGTTCGCGTGATTGCGGCGTCAAATCGAAACCTGAAAATGGAAAGCGAAGCCGGGCGCTTCCGGCTTGATCTTTATTATCGTTTGTCCGTGATTCAAATTGACCTGCCGCCTTTGCGCGAACGCGGCGACGACGTGTTGTTGCTGGCCGGAGTCTATATCAAACGCTTCAACGAACATTTGCGAAAGCGCATTCGCGGATTGTCGCCTGAAGTGGAAGGCATCTTTCGCCAGTACCAATGGCCGGGCAATGTCCGCGAACTGCGCAATGTGGTCGAGCGCGTAATGATTCTGGAAGACGCTTCGCTGGTGACGACTGCCTGGCTGCCGCGCGATTTGGTCAAGCGTGAACCGACGGGCGCGCTTCCGGCAGCCACCAACGCAACCGCGCCTGTCGTCGAATCGTCAGCCCCCTTGTTTCGATTGCCGGAAAGCGGCACGAATCTGGAACACGTGGAACTGTCGCTGGTGCGCCAGGCGATGGAACGCAGCGGCGGCAATCAAACGCGCGCGGCGGATTTGCTGGGCATTTCGCGCGATCAACTCCGGTATCGTTTGAAAAAGCTCGAAGAGTTTTCCATGGAGGCATTGTGACTATAGACAAATTAACGGCTGAAGAAGCAGCCGAAGTTTTGAAACAGGGAACACTGGGACGGCTCGG
>CAZRXE010001504.1:0-6946 GCA_964603695.1 uncultured Heliomicrobium sp. | reverse complement strand
GGCAGTCAAGCGCGCGCGATCAATGTTTGACCGCATATCCAGGCGAAGCACGTCCGTGAAACCGTAGCGCCTTTTGATATCTTCCACGGCGGCCAGACCGCGTCCTTGCAGGTAATCGAATTTCAGACCGAAGCTGGTGCGCGCGCTACCACCCAAACTGCGCGCCAGTAATACTGAAAACTGCCGTGTGGTCATCGCCGCCGAGTCGCGTTCCTGATACAAGTCCGGCGTTGCCGCGAGCAGGAAGCTTGCGGCTTTCATTCCTTCCAGATTCGTTCGCGTGGTCGAAGCCGCGCCACCTGTCACCCAGCGGCTTTTGCCTACAGGCGCGAAAAACGAAATCTGCGCGGAAAGCGTGTTGTCGAACGGATGCACTGCGTCAAGCTCAATGCCTTTGGCGACGCGCACCAGCGCCCGCGACCGGCTGAACGAAGGCAGCCAGTGCAGGCGCGCTTCGGCGCGGCGGAATTCGGCGGCGTAGGCTGGGTTTTCCAGACTATCGAAATGTGCGTCGGCAAAGGCCGCGAATCGGCTGGGCACGGGTTGCGTGTTGAGGTGAGAAAGCGCGTCGAAATATTGCATCTGCAATGAGCCGACAATTTCATTCAACGGATCAGGTCTGCCGAAATCCAATCGCCCAACGGAATTTAGTTCGCTGCCCGGCCCGACCAGATTCAAGCCTATGTCGCCGCTCGGACGCACAATTACGCTGCGTCCGGGTTCAACCAGTGTTTTTTGATTTTGATCGAGCCGGCTCGCCACTTCGACCAAACCTTCGGTGACGGTCACTTCAGTTTCGCCGCTTGATTCGACGCGGACGATGAATTCCGTTCCGCGCACGGCAATCGAAGCCGTCGGGCTGTTGACGCGATAAGGATTCGGTCGCCCGCCGAGTTTGTTGATCTTGACGCGAATGCGACCGACCACCACGTCCAGCAATTCGCGCAAGTTGCCGGCTTGGCGAAAGTCTTTCAGCACGGCGATGGAACCGGGCGCGACGATGACCTGGCTGCCGTCGGACAGGTTGATGACGACGCGCCCGCCTGCTTGCGTGTCAATTTCATCGCCGGGCAACAGTCGGTCGCTTTTGCGCAGCGCGAAGCTGCGCGCGTTTCGGCGAAAAGCCGGATTACCGGTCACGCCGGAAATCCTGGCTTCCGTCACAACGCTTTGCGCCAACGCCATTGCCTGCGTCAATCCTGCGGCAAACAGGCAGACAATGACGAATGTGATTGGACGGGGTCGCGGTGTTTTCAAAACAATGAATCTCCCTCTTCATGAAACTGTTTGGGGCGAATGAGGCGGCGATTTGTCGCTTGCTTTGCGATGAGGAAGCGGCGTTTTGTCGCCGGAGTTATGAAGTTTCATCCTCTGCGACGTCGTCAAATTCTTCCGCGCCGGATAGCCGATAACGCACCAGCAAACGCTGAATGGTGCGGCGGTTGAGCGCGAGCAGTTCCGCCGCGCGGCGGCGATTGCCGCTGCATTTTTCCAGCACACGTTGTAGGTAGCGGCGCTCAAGTTCTTCCATCGTCGGCCAGTCGCCGGCGATGTCCGCGATGTACGTCGTCGAATCTGGATGTTCGACGTTGGGTTTGGCGTAATCGGCAAAATGCGGCGGCAGGCAGTCCAGCGTAATCAAACGGTTCGAGGACAGCGCCGTGGCGCGCGTCAGGGCGTTTTCCAATTCGCGAACGTTGCCTGGAAAAGAGTGCGCGACCAGGGATTCGGTCGCTTCGCGCGTCAGGCGAAATTGCGGTTGACTGTCGCCGAGCAGCTTTTCGCTCAAGCGCCGCAGAAAGTGCAGCGCCAGTAATTCGATGTCGTCGGCACGCCGGCGCAGCGGTGGCAGATCAATCGTCAACACGCTGAGCCGGTAATACAGGTCGGCGCGAAAGCTGCCGCCCGCGACCAGTTCCGGCAGCGCGGCGTTGCTTGCCCCGATCACTCGGACGTTGACGCGGCGCGTTTGAGTGGCACCGACGCGGCGGACTTCGCCCGATTGCAGCACGCGCAGCAAACTGGCTTGAAAGGCCGCGCTGGTCGAAGCCAGTTCGTCCAGAAACAGTGTGCCGCCGTCGGCAGCTTCAAACAGTCCCGCGCGGTCTGCGCCGGCACCTGTGAACGCGCCTTTGATGTGGCCGAAGAGTTCCGATTCCAGCAAGGTGTCGGTCAGTCCAGCGCAGTTGACAGCGAGAAAAGGTTTTTCGGCGCGGTCGCTGAAACCGTGAACAGCGCGCGCGACGAGTTCTTTGCCCGTGCCGGATTCGCCCGTCACCAGCACAGTGGCTTCGCTGCGCGCGGCGTGGGCGATCAGTTTGTAGGCATTGACCATCGGCGCGCTGCGTCCGACCAGACCGGTGCGCGAAAAGTCTTCAAAGGGAATCTCGCTGCTTGCGCCCGCTTCGGCTTCGCGATGGTTTTCGATGTAGCGGCGCAGCATCTCCGCAACGTCGCTGACCACAAAGGGTTTGGCGATGAAATCGCTCGCACCTTCAGTCACGGCCTGCACGGCCAAATCAACCGAACCTTGCGCGGTCATCAGGATGATCGGCGGCATCGGATTCAGTTGACGCAACTGACGAATCACATCCAGCCCGTCGCCGTCCGGCATGAACACATCGCACAAAATCGCATCGAAACGCTGTCCGCGTGCTGCGTCCACGGCTTCGCGCCCGGAACGCGCGCAGGTGACACGAAAACCGTTCAGCGACAGCCCAGCGTCCAGCGCCAGCCTGATCGAACGTTCATCATCGGCAACTAAAATATGCGGAGTTAAAGACATACTTTGTTCAGGTTTGCAGCGGCAGCCGCAGTCGAAACACTGACCCCACGCCGGGTTGGCTTTCGACCGTGACGCGCCCGCCGTGTCGTTCGGCGATTTCGCGTACCAGCGCCAGACCCAATCCGTTGCCGGGAACTTCGGCATCGGTTTCCAGCGGGCGCGGCACGCGATAAAACTTTTCAAAAATGCGCGGCAGCACGTCGGCGGGAATGCCGCAGCCGCTGTCGGCGACTTCAATGCGCAATTCGCCGTCTTCGGCGGTTGCGGTCAGAATCACTTCGCTGTTTTCGGGACTGAATTTGACGGCGTTGGAAATCAGATTGGTGATGGCGCGCGAAAGCAGATCGGCGTCGGCCAACAACACTGGCAGATTAGACAGGATGCGGCGAACGATGCGTATGCCGCGTTGCGCCGCGAGTGGATCGAGCATCAGCAGCGCACGTTCGAGCAATTGCGCGGGACGCAGCGAGGTCAGGCGCAAACTTTGCGCACCGGTTTCCAGGCGCGTGATGTTCAGGTATTCGTCAATCATCGCGGCCAGGCGTCTGGCCTCGTCGTTGATGGCCAGGTGCATTTCGCGGCGGCGACCGACATCCACCTCGTATTTGGAGAGAACTTCGCTCATTGCCTGAATGGCGGTCAGCGGCGTTCTTAGTTCGTGCGTGACCAGGGCCATTACGTCGTTGCGCGCCTGCTGCAATTCGCGTTGTTTGGTGATATCCGAAAGCGACGCCACCACGCCCAAAGCTTCGCGGCCTTCGGCGTCGAGTACCGCAGCCATTCGCAGCGTGTATTGCCGTGCGGGTGCGTCGCCGATTTCAATCTCGCGTTCCAGCGGCACTCGTTCCAGCAGCAGGCGACGCAGCGTTTGCGCCGCGTCCAAAGTTTTGCGGCCTTCAGCTTCGGCCAGCAGTTCAAACCAATCACCGCCGACCGGCGAGTTCAATCCAGACGACTGCCGGCGCAGGATTTCGTTGGCGCGACGATTGGCGAAAGTGATGCGTCCGTTCAAATCCGTCACGATCAAACCGTCTTCCACTGAAAGCAGCGACTGCTGAACGAAGCGAGCGCGTTCGACCACTTGACCGACAATCGCGCCAAGCTGTTGCGCTTTCCATTCGCCGCCGCGCGGCAGCGTCCAACGTTTCAAGGCGGAACCGTTTTCGACGACCTGCAATGTCGTCGTCGCAGGCATCAATGAAGCGCCCGCTTCTGAAAGTTCGGCGATGCGGCGGTCAATGTCCGCGCTGACCGACAGCGAACGTAACAACAACGCCAGCGGCGCGGCGGCCAGAAACGAAACCAGCATTGGCACGAGCGGCGGAAAAATCAGCCACCGCGCGAACATTAAATACGACCCCAGCAAAATCGCGCTCGCCAGCACGGCCAATGCCAGCAGGTGTTTGGCCAGTTCAAACCGCCCTTGCGCCGCACCGAAAACCAACAAGGTTGCCGCCGCTGCAAGTGCCGCCAGCAAGGCCACAGCCCAATCCGAAGTCTCGCGGTAAAAACGGTTTTGCAAAATGGTGTTCAGGGAATTGGCCAGCACTTCCACGCCGGGCATCAATTCGGCCTGCAGTTCGTTGGCGCGCGCAAACGGCGAAGCCATGCGGTCGCCCAACGCCGCCGCCGTTGCGCCGATCAGCAAGTATTTGCCGCGCAAGGTTTCGGGCGAAACTCTGCCTTCGAGCACGTCGTCAAAGCTGACGGTTTGCGCGGCGAACGAACCGCTTGGCCCTGCGAAATCCAGCCACATTTGCGTGGCGCGAAAAGCACGCAGTTTCGATTCGGGAGACTTGGCGGCGACTATCATCTCCGGTGTTTCATCAACAATCGGGATTCTACGTTCGCCGAGTTGGAGTTCATTCGGCAGTTCACGGATTGCGCTGGAATGAAGTTTTTCGCCCACGCGAATAATTTCCACGGCCATAGCCCACAGCGGATTGGCTTCGTCATCGGTTTGCTGCAACAGCAGCGCGCGCGCTACGCCGTCAAATCCGGTTGCAATGTTGACGTGCCCGACGGCGGCGGCGGCTTGTTCAATCGCAGGCAGCGGACGCAACCAGATGGCGTCAGCTTCGCCTGAAGCATTTTGACCGGAAGGATTGGTCAACTGCGCGGCGGCGACGACGTTGCCGGCGCGGGCGACGGCAGCGGCCAAAGCATTGTCTTCAGTTTCAACGCTCGGATCGGTATACAGCACGTCGAGCGCAATCGCCTTCGGTTGCGCCGCACTGATTTTGTCCAGCGCCCGCGCCATCAACCCGCGCGGCCAGGGAAAGCGTCCATATTTCGCCAGACCGGCTTCGTCAATGGCGACGATCATCAGTTCGCCTTCGCTTGTTTGTGAGGGCGGCAATTTGCCGCGTTGCCGCATCAACCAATCGCGCGCATTTGCCTCCAAACCGGGAACGCGCCAATTCACGACGATCCCAATCATTGTCGAAACAATGACCATCGCCGCCATAAAAGCGAACCGATTGTAAAGATTCTTGTCGGATCGGCTGGTTTCAGCGTTCATTTTGTTCGACGGGGCAAATGATCTTGCGCTCACCTAAGTAAACGCATTTCGCGAAAACAGCAAACCCGATGCCACGCCCGCGCCGTCGTTTGCCGTCTTAGAGGGTTGATTCATCGTGCTTCAGGCATTACTTTGTCGGTTATGACAAGTCGTTTAATCCATCCGTTTCCAGATGAACTCCCAGAACAATTGCGTGACCGGTTGCGCCGGATGCTGGTGCGCGTGGACGAGTTGCGTTCTCTGGCCGCCGGCCCGAATGCGCCCAATGTCTGGACGCCACCGGTGGATGTTTACGAAGAGGAAGACGCTGTGCTGGTACGACTGGAAGTTCCCGGCGTGACGCTCGATCACTTGCGCATCAAGTTGCTGGACAACGTGCTGAAAATCGAAGGTCGCAAAGACCGCGCCACACCCACCGGCAAATTATTGCCCGAAGAAGAACGCCCTATGCGCTTTCTGTGCCTGGAACGCGGGTACGGAAATTTCGCTTTCAATCTGACAATCAAATGGCCTATTGACCCGGAAAGCGTTACCTCCCGGCTGGCCGACGGCGTGCTGGAAATACGGCTGCCAAAAACGAAGACTTGTGGGAGAGAGATCACGATTTCAATTACCGAGTAAATCGTCAGTTGTCAGTTGTCTGTTGCCTCTGATGACAACCGACAACTGACAACTGACAACCGACAACTGCTTATGCCTAACACTGCTGAACAAGAAGAACTGGATCTGAACGAGCCTGAATCGCAGGACGAACAAGTAAAAATTCCTGAAACGCTGCCGGTCTTGCCGTTGCGGGACATAGTGATTTTCCCCTTTATGATCGTGCCGCTGTTCGTCAGCCGCGAACGTTCGATCAAAGCCGTGGATCAAGCGTTGGCCGAAAACCGCATGATCCTGCTGGCTGCGCAGAAAAACCCCGACAACGAAGAACCGCAAGCCGGCGATCTTTACGACGTGGGCACGGTAGCGATCATCATGCGCATGCTGAAACTGCCCGACGGTCGCATACGCATTCTGGTGCAAGGCATTGCCCGCGCGAAGATCAATTACCTGGAAGACAACGCAGGCTTTCTGCAAGCCGGCGTCGTGGAATTGAAAGAATCGCCGCCGCAACAAGGTCTGGAGTTGGAAGCCCTGACGCGCAATGTGCGTTCGGCGCTGGATAAAACCGTCGCCCTGGGCAAAAACGTTTCGCCGGAAGTGATGGCCATCGTCACCACCGTCGAAGAACCCGCGCGATTGGCCGACCTGGCGGCATCGAATCTGGAATTGAAAGTCGAAGACGCACAATCCGTGCTGGAACTGCTGGACGTGATTCCGCGCCTGCACCGCGTCAACGAACTGCTGGCCAAAGAAATCGAAGTGCTGACCGTCCAGCAGGAAATCAATTCGCAAGCCAAGACCGAAATTGACCGTTCACAGCGCGAGTTTTATCTGCGCCAGCAATTGAAAGCCATTCAAACCGAACTCGGCGAAGGCAACGAACTGGCCGAAGACATCGCGCAATACCGCGAAAAAATGGGCAAAGCCAAAATGCCCAAATCGGTCGAGGAAGAAGTCGAACGCCAACTGAAAAAGCTGGAACGCATGCACCCGGACGCCGCCGAAACCGGAACCTTGCGCAATTGGCTGGACATTAT
>CAZRXE010001503.1:0-12763 GCA_964603695.1 uncultured Heliomicrobium sp. | reverse complement strand
AAGGCAACGGCGAATACTTCTTCATTGACGCCGACCCGAAACGCTTTGCCGAATACAACAACCGCATCATCAACACGCCGCTGGTCAATCCCTGGATTCCCAACGTCGCGACCGACGTGCGCAACAATCCGGTTTATCAGTTCACTGACACGCTCAACTGGGTCAGGGGACGGCATACGCTGACAATGGGCGGCACGCTGCTGCACACTTCGTTTTATTCGCACAGTTGGAACACGGCGGGCGTGCCGCAGTACAACTTCGGCGTGCTGGCGAATGATCCGATGAACAACATCATTCGCGGCGCGCTGCCCGGCCTGAACCTGACCAACAACACCGACATCAACAACGCGCTGAACCTTTACGCCCTGTTGACCGGGCGCATCACCAGCGTTTCGGTCAGCACGAATGCGGACGAAAAGACAAAGGAATACAAAGCCTTCACCGAAAGCATGCAGCGGTACGCCTTCACCACCTGGGGACTTTTCTTCCAGGACAGCTTCCGTTTCCGCCCGTCGCTGACGCTGAATTACGGTTTGCGCTGGCAATTTGACGGCGACATTCACAGCGGCAACGAACTGCTCTCGCAACCGAGCGGGTCTAGTTTCTACGGGCCGTCCACCGGGCTGTTCCAGCCAGGCGTGCTGAACGGCAACCTGAACCCAACCTTTGACCTGGTGGTTCACCCCTACAAAAAGGATTACCTGAATCCTGCGCCGAATTTCGGTTTCGCCTGGAATCCGTCGTTTGAAAACGGCTTGCTTGGCAAACTGCTCGGCGAGCGCAAAACAGTGCTGCGCGGTGCTTATTCGATCACTTTTTATAATGAGGGGTTGAATTCGATCTCGAATTCGCTTTCAGGCGGTCAGGGCTTCCGGCAAGGCGGCACGGCGACCGCCGGAGTGGATTTCCCGATTGGTTCGCTCGAATTGCGCAATCCCGCGCCGCGCATTCCGGTTTTCCCGGCGACCAATACAGTAACCTTCCCCATTCAACAAAACGTGTTCAGCGCGCCGGTCGCGGGCAATTACATCAATCCCGATCTGGTGTCACCCTACGTGCAAAACTGGAGCCTGGGCTTCCAACGCCAGCTCACCCGCACAACAGCGCTCGAAGTCCGCTACGTCGGCAACAAGTCCACGCATATGTGGCACCGCCAGAACATTCAGGAGGTCAACATCTTCGAGAACGGCTTCCTGAACGAATTCATTCAGGCCAAGAAGAATCTGGACATCAACATCGCCAACGGACGCGGAAATACTTTCATCAACAACAACCTGCCCGGTCAGGGAGCGTTGCCGATCTTCCAGGCGGCGTTCGGAGCGTTGGGCAATCAAACCGCAGTTGCCGCCGCGCAAGGTTTCGGCAATGCAACCTTCATTCAGAACCTGAATCAAGGCACGGCGGGTACGCTGGCGCAAACATTGGCGACCAGCGCGCCGAATTATTGCCGGCTGGTTGGCAATAAAATCCCGCGCTGTGTGACCGCCGGATTCAATGTGCCCGGCGCTTTTCCGATCAATCTTTTCCAGGCCAACCCGTACCTGAGTTCGCTGACCTATCAGGATTCCAACGGCGACAACAACTACAACGCGCTGCAAATTGACGTGAAACAGCAATACACGCACGGTTTGTTGCTCGGCGCGAATTATGTGTGGAGCCACGCCATGGGCAATATCCTGAACGAAACCGATCAAGCGGCGGGCTACACCTGGTACACCTTGCGCAACAACCAGCTCAATTACGGCCCCTCGCCGTTCGACCGACGGCACGTGTTCAACGCCTACTGGACGTATGATCTGCCATTCGGCAAAGGCCGCAGATGGCTTTCGAACAACGCCGTACTGGATCGCGCCGTCGGCGGTTGGACGATTGGCGGACGCGAGACCATCGCTTCCGGCCATCCGCTGTTGCTCGACGGCGGACGCAACACCGTCAACAACCTGTCGCAAGGCGGCGTCGTGTTCGGCAACGGCTTCACGCCGGAGCAATTGCAAAAAGCGTTGAGCACGGTGTCGGGCAGTTTCTCGAACGTCGCGCTGATTTCCAATGTCGCCAACATCGCCACGATCACCGGCACGGGCAACACCCGCCAGACGCAGGTCAACCCGTCGCTTTATGCGCCATCTTCGACGCCGGGGCAGTATTCGGCGTTCGTGTTCCTACGCAACAACGGCCTTTACACTTTCGATATGAGTGTGAACAAGGAAATCGCCATCACCGAAAAAATGCGTGTGACCTTGCGGTTGGTGGCCTTGAACTTCCTGAACCGGCCTTTCTTCAACATCGCCAATTCCAGCCCGACTTCGACGAATTTCGGGCAGATCACAGGTGCCAGCGGCACGCGCACCATGCAATTCCGCGCCAGCTTTGACTGGTAACCAAACAACCAGGCGTGGGGCGGACTGAAGTCCGTCCCACGCCTTTCCGCAAAAGAATGCCAACGAATGCGAAGCAGAAAACCTAACCTCTCCCGCGCCGCCATTTCTTTTTCCCGTCTAGCTCTGTTCTGTTTGCTCACCTGCTTCCACGTGCCTGCGCAACAACCCGCCGCGCCGATCAAACCGCCGGTCATCACCACGCCCGCAGGCGCGGCCAAAGTCGAACAAACCCAACCCGGCACGAAACCCGCCGCCGCGCTGACGGCGAGTTTCGACGGAATCGGCGCGGGCTTCACCGGGCCGCAAGGCACGGCCACGTTGCGCAATCCTTCGGACAACAGTCTGGCCGTCGGCCCGCGCCACGTCATGCAAACCGTCAATACGCGGATGGCGATTTTCGACAAAACAGGCAAGCCGCTTTACGGCCCCGTGCCGAACAACACCGTCTTCAAAGGCTTCGGCGGCGCTTGCGAAGCCGCGAACAACGGCGACACGGTCGTCCGTTACGATCAATTGGCGGATCGCTGGTTGATCGTCATGCCGATTTTCCGTCGCAGCGCGCCGCGCCCCGATCAGCCGTCCGTTCCGCGCGCGGGCGAACCCGCGCAATGGAGCGTGCCCGGACAAGTCAATCAACCCGGCGCGGCGGTTCCGCTGTTTGTTCCGCCGTCCCAAACAAATCAACCGCCCCAGCCCAGAGGCGAAGCCGGCCAGCGTCCGCCGCAACAAACCGGGCCGTATTCGATGTGCTATGCCATCAGCGCCGGTCCTGACCCGATGGGGCCGTATTACCGCTACGAATTCCTGCGCCCGCTTTTCCCGGACTATCCGCGCCCGGCCATCTGGCCGGACGGGTATTACGTGCCGACCAGCACCGGCGATGACGTGATTCAAAAACACGCCTGCGTGGTCGAACGCGACCGGATGTTGAAAGGACTGCCCGCGCGCGAACAATGCGTCATCATTGACGGCGTGAATTTCCTGAACAACGCGGATATTGACGGCAAAGCCCTGCCGCCGAAAGGCGCGCCGAACGTCATGCTGGCGGCGGGCGGCACACAGTTGAAAGGCGTCTTTGAAGACGACGGCATTTACGCCTGGAAGTTTTATGTGGACTGGAAAAATCCCGCAAACACCAGAGCCGTCGGGCCGGAAAAAATCGCCGTCGCGCCTTATCACTATTTGTGCGACGGCCAGTTGACGCACTGCGTGCCGCAACCCGGAACCGATCGCCGTTTGGATTCGCAAGGCGACAAAATCATGGCGCGGTTGGTGTATCGAAAAATCGGCAACCGCGAATCGGTGGTTGCCGTCCATTCCATTAACACAGTTGCCGGCGCAGGCGGCGTTCGCTGGTATGAATTCCGAATCAACAATGACCGCAGTTTGAAATTGCACCAACAAGGCACGTATGCGCCGGATGGGTTTTACCGCTGGATGGCCAGCCCGGCGATGGATCGAATGGGCAACATCGGCATCGGGTATTCGTTCGGCGGCGCGCAGAATTTCGCCGGACAACGATTCGCCGGCAGGTTGGCGGGCGATCCGCTCGGCGTGCTGACTTCGAAAGAAACGATTCTGGCCGAAGGCGAGGCTGCGCAGAACGTCATGCGCTGGGAAGATTACACGCAGACGGCGGTTGATCCCGCAGACGATTGCACGATCTGGTACGTCGGCGATTATCTGAAAAAAGGCGAGACAAATTATTCTACCCGCATCGGCGCGTTTCGCTTTCCCAATTGTCGAAGCCGACGATGACGGAAACAACGAATCGCCGGAAGATTGGCAGAACGTATGATCCGAAATCGGCAAGTTTCATTTCCCAGATAACAGTTCGCTTCTTATTTTCCATTTGTCATATCAAATTTGAAATTGGCCATTGAACAATCAGCTCGGGCATTTACCGGCAATCAATGACAAATGAAAAATTCCAATTGATCTATGGAAAATGAAAAAGACTGTTATCTACTTTTCAGGACTTATGAAACTTGCCCTGAAACTGTTTGAACTGTTGAGCCGTGTTTACCAGGATCATCACATTCCGACACATTCCGATGGATGTCTATCACGGCAAGAACATCCTGCCGCGCCGCCGCAGCGC
Organism: uncultured Heliomicrobium sp.; assembly: GCA_964603695.1. Lineage (GTDB taxonomy): Bacteria > Acidobacteriota > Blastocatellia > RBC074 > RBC074 > RBC074. The sequence continues at coordinate 8,284 of CAZRXE010001503.1, read as the reverse complement.
GCAATAACTAAGCCCGGCTTTGCTGAAGTTGTCGAGGCGGATGCTCGCCTCGTTCCCAACCACTTTCAACAAAGAGGAGTTTCCTATGAAGTACATCGCGTTGCGAGTTCTCGCACTGATGGTGATGCTGACTGCGTGCAGCCTCTGTGCGTTCAGTCAGGGCGTCACCACTACATCACTTTCCGGCGCGGTCGTTGACCCGACCGGAGCCGTTGTGGCGGGAGCTACAATTCTTATCAAGGACGAAGCCTCCGGGCAGGAGTTTCGCGCGGTTTCGGCGGGCAACGGCACATTCAGCGTGCCCGCCATGACCGCTGGAACTTATTCGGTGACGGTGACAGCGCAGGGCTTCAAACAATCGGTCATTCGCGGCGTCAAGATTGACGCCGGCATTCCGGCCAGCGTCAACGCGACGCTGGAAGTCGGCGCGACCACCGATTCGGTCGTTATTCAAAGCGGCGGCGAAGTGCTGCAAACGCAATCTGCAGCCGTCAGCACAACCATCACCGGCAGACAAATCACAGACCTTCCGTTCACTTCGCGCAATGTGACGGATTTATTGCTGTTCCTGCCGGGCACGACCACGCCGGGACGCCCGCGCTCTTCGACGTTCAACGGCCTGCCGCAAGGCGCAATCAATATGACGCTGGACGGCGTCAGCATTCAGGACAACGGCGCGCGCAATGGCGACGGCTTTTACACCAACATCTATCCGCGCGTGGACGCCGTCGAGGAAGTGACGCTTTCCACCGCCACCCCTGGCGCGGAAAGTGGCGGCGAAGGCGCGGTTCAAATCAAAATGGTGACGCGGCAAGGCAGCAATCAATTACGCGGCAGCCTTTACGAATACCACCGCAACAAGGCGCTCGACGCCAACTATTGGTTCAACAATCGCAACTTCCGTCCGGGGCCGAACGACGATCCGGCGAAATTCAAAGCCGCGCGCGATTTGATGATCCTCAATCAATTCGGCGGACGGTTGGGCGGCCCGATCGTCGTTCCCAAACTGTTCGACGGGCACGACAAGGCATTTTTCTTCATCAACTACGAACAATTCCGGCTGGCGACTTCGCAGGCACAAACGCGAACCATTCTCAGTCCGTCGGCGCAACAGGGCAACTTTCAGTACAACACCTCGTCCGGCGTTCGCTCGGTCAACCTGTTGACGCTGGCGGCGGGCAGGAATCTGACTTCGACAATTGATCCGGTCGTCGGAAAATTGCTGACCGACATTCGCAGCGCGGCCACTTCGCGCGGCGGCATACAGCAATTGGCCGATCCGAATTTGCAGACTTATTCGTTCAGCCCCGCAGAGGGCGGCGAAATTCGCATCTTTCCGACCGTCCGGCTCGATTTCAATCTCACCAGCAAACACCATTTGTCTGAAACCTGGAACATTCAAAGCCATCACACGCTGGTGGACTTTCTCAACAACGGCTCGCCGGCTTACCCGGGCTTTCCGAACATCGGCAGCCAGAAATCCAGCCGCTTTACCAATTCGCTCGGCCTGCGTTCGACTCTGACGCCGGCACTGGTCAACGAGGCGCTCTTCGGATTGACGGGCGGCACTGTCGTTTTCAACGGCGGGAATTCGCTGGCCGATTTCACCGGCTCGGTGGCGAATCAAGGCGGCTACAGCCTGGGCATCAGCGCGGCGGGCATCACCAATGCCACTGTCAACACCGGCTCGACGCGGCGCAATTCGCCCACCTGGAATTTCAACGACACGCTGAGCTGGGCGCGCGGCGCGCATTCAATCAGCATGGGCGGCAGTTGGTTCCAGGGCAATTACTTCACCACCGGCACGACCTTTGTGCCCAGCGTCGTTTTCGGCGTGGACACGACCGACCCTGCTGCCGCGCTGTTCGTGGCCGCGAACTTCCAGGGAGCCGCCGCCGCCGACATCACGCGCGCGCAAAATCTTTATGCCGCGCTGGTCGGCAGCATCACGGCCATCAATGCCAACGCGGGTCTCAACGAAAAGACGCTTAAATACACCTACCTCAATCAAAACACTGTCCGCGCGCGCAATCGCGAAATGGGGCTTTTCGTGCAGGACGCCTGGAGACTGCGTCCGAACCTGACCGCCACGGGCGGGCTGCGCTGGGAAGCCCAATTCCCCGTCACCTCGCTCAATGACAACCTGACCAACCCGACGCTTGACGGATTGTACGGCGTTTCCGGTCCCGGCAATCTGTTCAAGCCGGGCACGCTGACCGGCGCGGCCACGCAATTCAATCTGTTCAAGCAAGGCTCCACCGCCTACAAAACCGACAAGAGCAATTTCGCGCCGAGCCTGGGTCTGGCCTGGACGCCGGATTTCAAAGGCGGAATGTTGGGTCGCCTGTTCGGCGGCGGCGGACAAACGGTATTGCGCGGCGGTTTCTCGATGGCTTTCAACCGCGACGGCATCAACACGCTGATCGGCACCGTCAGCGGCAACACCGGCGGCAGCATCACAGTCAATCGCAACACCGCCACCGCCGGAACCCTGCCGCCGTTCCCGTTCCTGTTTCGCAACGTCGGCGCGCTCCCGGCGCTTTCGTTCCCCGATACGCCTAGCTATCCGCTGACCGCCGCGATCACCAACGCGGGCAGCACTTATGATCCGAACCTGAAGACGCCGTACATTATGTCCTGGACTTTCGGCGTGCAGCGCGAAATCACCAAAGACACCGTCATCGAGGCGCGATATGTCGGCAATCGCGCGTTGAACTTCCGCCAGAGTTTCAATCTGAACGAAATCAACATCGTCGAAAGCGGCTTTCTCAACGAGTTCAAACTGGCGCAGGCGAATCTGCAAGCCAACTTGCTCGTGCCCACGGCACAAGGTGGCGGTGCGCATTTCCGCTATCGCGGGCCGGGAACCGGCACATCGCCGCTGCCGATTACGCTGGCGTATTTCAGTGGCAAGGTGGACCCGAACGCGGCGGCGAGTTACGCCTCGACGAATTTTGCCAGCGCGACCTTCATCAACCCGCTGGCGCTGAACAACGCCGCGCCCACAACTTTCGCGTCGAGCCTGTATACCAACGCCACCTTCCGCACGAACGCGGCCAACGCGGGCTTGCCGGTGAACCTCTTCCTGACCAATCCGGGCTTGCAGGGCGGCGCGTCGTTCCTGGGCAACGGCGGGCATTCTTATTACGACTCCGGCGTGGTCGAATTGCGCCGCCGCTTGTCGAAAGGCTTGCTGGTGCAAACCAGTTACACCTTTGCCAAAGGCGCGAATCTGACTTCGCCGGGACTGCGCTCTGGTTATTACAAGAGCGCCAATCCGCTGGTCATCACGCACGCTTTCAAAGCCGATTGGGTCTATGACCTGCCCATCGGTGCGGGGCGCGCCTTGTTCAGCAACGTTCGCGGGCCGGTGGGCAAGGCGCTGGAAGGCTGGGCATTCCAGGGCACGGCGCGCATCCAAAGCGGTTCGCCGTTCAACATCAACGGCGTCCGGCTGATCGGCATGACGCGCAAGGAATTGCAGGACAATTTGAAGATGCGCTTCGATGATGCCAACGCCGTGGCCTATTACCTGCCACAGGACGTGATTGACAACACCGTCCGCGCCTTCAACGTCAGCGCCACCGCAGCCAACGGCTATAGCAGTCGCGGCGCACCGACCGGACGTTATCTGGCACCGGCCAACAATGCCAATTGCATTGAGGTCTACGCCGGTCAATGCGGCTTCCCGACCATCTTTCTTTACGGCCCGCGTTTCGCGCGCTTTGATCTGAACCTGACCAAAAAGACGAAGATCACGGAGCGGGTCAATGTGGAATTCCGCGCGGACTTCCTGAACGCTTTCAACAACATCAACTTCCTGGTGCAAAGCCCGAACAACGCCAGTTCAACGATTGGCGGATTGGGCAATGACACCTTCGGACAAGTCACCCAAGCTTACCGCGACGTTTCGACAACGAACGATCCGGGCGGACGAATGATTCAGTTCGCGTTGCGGCTGAATTTCTAAAAGCAGCACTGGCGGAGCGGCAAACTTGAACTTTGCCGCTCCGCCGCTGGGAGAAACACAACCATGAAACACAGAAACTATTCGCTGCTTGCCGCTTGCTGGCTAAGCCTGGCGCTGTTGCCGGCAGGGATTTATGCACAAGGCACGCCGGCCGATTACGAACGCGCCAACAGTTTGCGCGAAAAGTACACCGCGCTGGCCGTCAATCTGCCCGAACAGGCAAACTGGATCGAAAAGACCAGCCGGTTCTGGTATCGCAAAACCGTCAAAGGCGGCCACGAATTCGTTTTGGTAGACGCCGAAACCCAGGCCAAACGCCCCGCCTTCGATCACGAACGCCTGGCTGCAGCGCTCTCCGCCACAGCCGGCGAAAAATACACCGCGCTGAAATTGCCCTTTCAACAAATCAGTTTTGTGGACGGCGAAAAAGCCATTGAATTTTTCGCCGCCGAAAGCCGCTGGCGCTGCGATCTGGGCGATTACGCGGTCAAAAAACTGCCGCCCGCCCGCGAAGGTTTTGGGCAGCAGCGGCGCGGCGGCATTCCGCTGAACGTGGGCATTCCCGGCCCCCGCTACAATCAGGCGGAAGGGAGAGGCGCGACGGGAGCGACGGCCGTTGATTCAAAGGCTTCGCCGGATGGAAAGTGGGAGGCTTATGTCAACAACTTCAACGTGTTCGTGCGCGCCAAAGGTAAACGTGAAGGCGCGGCGCTGAGCCTGGACGGTTCCGAAGGCAATTATTACGCCCTGGCTTCGCTGGCGTGGTCGCCGGATTCCAAAATGATCGCGGTTTATCGCGTGCGCCCCGGTTACAACCGGCGAATTCAATACGTCGAATCTTCGCCCGGCGAGCAAACCCAGCCGAAGTATTACGCGATGGATTACGCCAAACCCGGCGACGTACTCGACCTGCCGCAGCCTGTTCTTTTCCACGTCGAAAGCAAACAGCAGTTCGTGGCGGACAACGCGCTGTTTCCGAATCCGTACAATCTGTCGCGGCTGGAATGGCGCAAAGACAGTCGCGCCTTCACCTTTGAATACAACCAGCGCGGCCATCAGGTTTATCGCATCATCGAAGTAGACGCCGGCGGCAAACCGCGCGCCGTCATCAGCGAAGAACCCAAAACCTTTTTCACCTATTCGAGCAAGAAATTCCGTCACGATGTAAACGACGGCAAGGAAGTCGTCTGGATGTCGGAACGCGACGGCTGGAATCATCTGTACCTGTTCGACGGCGCGACCGGCGCGCTGAAAAATCAAATCACCAAAGGCAATTGGGTGGTGCGCAGCGTCGAAAAAGTGGACGAAGCGAAACGCCAAATCTGGTTTCAAGCCGGCGGCATGCACGCGGGCAAAGACCCATACCTTGTGCATTACTACCGCATCAATTTCGACGGCACGGGGTTGACCGCGCTGACCGAAGCCGACGCCAATCACACGGTCAGCTTTTCTTCGGACATGAAGTTTTACGTTGACACCTGGTCGCGCGTGGATCAGCCGACGGTTTCCGAATTGCGTTCGGCGACGGACGGCAAGAAACTGGCCGAACTCGAACGCACGGACATCAGCGAACTAAGCAAAGCCGGTTGGCGCGCGCCGGAAGTTTTCACCGCGCTGGGGCGCGACGGCAAAACGGACATCTGGGGCGTCATCGTTCGCCCGTCGAAATTCGATCCGCTCAAAAAGTATCCGGTGATCGAATACATTTACGCCGGCCCGCACAGTTCGCACGTGCCGAAAACTTTCAGCGCCTACAACCAAATGCAATCGCTGGCCGAACTCGGTTTCATCGTCGCGCAAATTGACGGGATGGGAACCTCCAACCGCTCCAAAGCCTTTCACGACGTGGCCTGGAAAAACCTGGGCGACGCGGGCTTCCCCGACCGCATCCTTTGGCACAAAGCCGTCGCGGCGAAATATCCGTATTACGACATCGCCCGCGTGGGCATTTACGGCACGTCCGCCGGCGGACAAAACTCGCTGGGCGCGCTGCTGTTTCACCCGGAGTTTTACAAAGTCTGCGTTTCTTCCTGCGGCTGTCACGACAACCGCATGGACAAAATCTGGTGGAACGAACAATGGATGGGCTGGCCCGTAGGCGAACATTATTCCGCCGCCTCCAACGTGGACAACGCTCACAAACTGCAAGGCAAGCTGCTGCTGATTCTGGGCGAAATGGACACGAACGTTGACCCGGCTTCAACCATGCAAGTGGCCAACGCCTTGATCAAAGCCGACAAGCAATTCGATCTGCTGGTCATTCCCGGTGCCAATCACGGTTCGGGCGGCACGTATGGCGACAAGAAACGCTACGATTTCTTCGTTCAGCATCTGCTCGGCGTCCAACCGCCGAACTGGAACAGCCTGCCGAAAAAAGAAACTCCGCAAACGGCAACCTTGCCCGCGCAGCGATAGCCTATGGCGACAACACGCCATCAGGAATGAATCGAAAACAAGACCACCCATTCAGCCACGGAGTCCCGGAGAACATGGAGCAAAACATCGGATATTCTCTATGTTCAGCGGTTTCTCCGTGGCTGAGTTATTTGAAGCCTGTGCAAATTAAAACCTCACGCAAAGCCACAGCGACCGCGCATTGGAACTTGAAGCTCGGCTGAAAATCCTGGCCAATCCCCTGGTGAGCAATGAGCAAAAGATTGGTTCAACTGCTGCTCAGTTTGGCCGTTAAAATTGCTGAGCCGTATAATCGCCCGCGTCCGAAGCTTTGATCCGTAAGGAGGAAACCAATGATGGAAACAAAAACGCAGGACACGCTGACCAGCCTGAACATTTCCATAAGGAAGCTCTATGCCGGCTAAGGATGTTTTCCATAATCAAGTCAAAGCTGCCCTGGTCAAGGATGGGTGGAACGTGACGGATGACCCGCTTCGGTTGGAGTGGGACGACACACCGCTCTATGTGGATTGGGGCGCGGAGCGGTTACTGTTGGCGGATAAGGGCGCAGAGAAGATTGCGGTTGAGATCAAAAGTTTCCTATCCAAGTCCGAGATCGAAGACCTGAAGAACGCCATTGGACAGTTCGTACTCTACCGCGCGGCGCTGGCGGAGCAAGAACCTGAGCGAAAGCTCTTCCTGGCCGTGCGCGAAACGGTCTATCAAAGCTTGTTTTCAGCACCCAAAACGCGCTCCCTTTGCCAAAGAGAGCAAATAGGCTTGCTGGTCTTCGACCCACAAACAGCGGAGGTAATTCAATGGATCGCTTAGAGCAATACCGCCAAATCATTCTCAATACGTTGCAAATGTTGGCCTCCGTGCCTCACCGTTACGGGCAAGTGACCGACCGCGTCATTTGCGACCGGCAGGCCGACAATTATCTGTGGATCAGCGAGGGATGGAATAAAGCGCGCCGTGTGCATCACTGCATCGCGCATCTGGAAATCCGCGACGGCAAAATCTGGATTCAGAAAGACCAGACCGAGGACGGCATCGCCACTTATCTGGAGAGCGCCGGCGTTCCCAAGCCGGATATCGTACTCGGCTTTCACCCGCCGGACATCCGCCCGCTCACCGAATATGCGGCGGCCTGAAGACCTTGACGCTCGCAACAAATGCCACAGGAGTAACCACTTGACTAGCCAAACAGATTACGACAGCCCGTGGAAAGACGTACTCGACCTGTTTTTCGAGGCCGCGATAGAGTTCTTCTTTCCGCAGGCGCACGCGCAAATAGACTGGTCGCGCGGCTACGAGTTTCTCGACAAGGAACTGCAAAAGATCACCGCCGACGCCGCCATCGGTCGTCGCGTGGTGGACAAGCTGGTCAAGGTCTGGCTCAAGACCGGGCAGGAACTGTGGGTCTTGCTGCACATCGAAGTGCAGGGACAACACGAGACTGATTTCACCTGGCGCGTGTTGGTTTATCACTTTCGTATTCTCGACCGCTTCGCCGCGCCGGTGGCGACCTTTGTCATCCTGACGGACGAAGACGAAAGCTGGCGGCCAGATGAATACCGCGCCGAATTGCTGGGGACTGAGTTGCGGCTCAAGTTTTCCGCCGCGAAACTGCTGGATTACGCCGACCACTGGGATGAATTGGAACAAAGCGACAATCCTTTTGCCGTGGTAGTGCAATCGCATTTGATGGCCTTGCGCACGCGCCACAACCCACCGGAGCGACTACAATCGAAATGGCAATTGACCCGGCGGCTCTACTACTACTGTGTTACGGAATCACTCGATAAGCTGCTCATACGCTCCAAGCCTCGAGTCTTTTCTTTGTTGGCAGCAGGGACAACGCGGTAGGCGTTGCACGAGAGCCACGGTAAGTTCTTTTCGCAACGTCGCGATGGAGGT
>CAZRXE010001502.1:0-2295 GCA_964603695.1 uncultured Heliomicrobium sp. | reverse complement strand
AGTTGAATGCGGCCGACGCCGTTTTTGACTTCCTGCGTGAGTAGCATATTGCTGGGCAAGTTTGCAGTGTCGCCGGCCACCCAGCGCGCCAGACTGGTGAAATAGTCTCCGGCATTTTTCCAACCGGCGATTGCGCCAGTGTAATCGCCGTCGGCTTCGCCCGTGTAAGTCAGCACGCGCCCGCTACCCGCTTGCCACGAAGCGACGACCGGAGCGCCATATTCGTCAGTCGTCACCGTGGCCAGATTCGCTTTCTGGCGCAGGTAACACAGGTTGTAACCGCCTATGGCTGGCAATCCCGTGAACTGTTTGCCGGTCAGTGTCACCAAACCGCCAGTGGGTTGAATCGGCGTGGCGGCTTCCAGAAAAGTGCTGCGGGCGACGACGATGGTGTCTTGTGCAAACAATCGCGGCAATTCCTCTGCGCTTTCGGTGAAGTAAATTTGGCCATTGCCGCGCGCGGCGATGTCGCGCAGCAAATAAGCATCGCTGTCCGACGGTTTGCCCAAGCCGATGACGCTGACGGTGATGCCTGCTTGTTCGCATTGTTTGAGTAGTTCGCGGTAATTGCCGGGTTCTTCGGAATCGGAGGCGTCGGCGAACAAAATGATGTGGCGTGTGCCGGCTTTGGCTTTCAGCAGCATTTCCGCCGAAGTGCCCAGCGCCTGAAAAATGAAAATGCCTCCGCCGCCAGAATCCACTTTCAGAACATCGTTACGAATGCGTGAAGCGTTGTTTTCGATGGGCTTCAAGTCGGCAATGATGTGCGACGCGCTGTCCACAGCCACTACGCCGAATTCGTCGTTCGGCGAAAGCAAATCCAGCACTTGCACGGCGGCCAGATTCGCCAAATCCATTTTCGTGCGCCCGCCGCCGACCGACACGGCCATGCTTCCTGAACGATCCATCGCCACGACAATCGCCAGCGAGAGTTTGCGATGTTCCTGCCGCAATTCCATAGAAACCGGCAGCACAGCTTCGAGCGGCGATTTGAAATAACCGCCAGGGCCGTAAGCGTGTTTGCCGCCGGTCATCATCAATCCCGCGCCGGTTTCCGTCACCCAGGCGGCCATCGCTTCCATGCCGCGCACGGTGATTTTTTCGGCCTGGACGTTTTCAATCAGCACGCCGGAATATTGTGCCAGCCATTCCAACGTCCATTCGCAATCTTCCGGTTTGGAGACTTTGAGCTTCAGCCCACCATCGGCGAGCAATCGCGCCAAGCCGGAGCTTTCCGAAGCTGAAATTAGCAACAGCGGACGCGGACCTTGTACGCCGACCAGCACTTTCGCCGTGTTGTTTTCGGGAATCGGATCGTTACCGGGGGCTGAAATTTTGAGTTTGTAGTTTTGCGCGCCGGGCGTTTCGGCAAGATCGCGGAAGGTCAGCCGGTTCAACCCCGCGCTGACCTGGGTTTTGCCTGCGGCCAGCGTTTGCCCGCCGCGTCGCAGTTCGTAATTGACTTCCTGCGCGACTGGAGATTTCACCCAGACTGTAATCATGAAACCTTCGCCGGGCGTGACCGTGACGGGCGCATCAATTTGGGCGATGGCCAGATCGTTCGCTGTCGAACGTTGCAGCGAACGGTAATCAATGGCGATGCCTCGCGAAGCCGCGCGTGCCGCCGCACCGGCAGGTTCTTTGCCCGTCCAATGCCCGTCGGAAATGATCAGAATTTTGCCCGGCGAACCGGACGGAATCAGCGCCAATGCTTTTTCGATGGCATCGTTGAGGTTGGAAGCGTCCGGCAAAATTTGATTGGCGAAGCCCGCGAATGCGCCGGTTTGTGGCGAGCGTTCGATGGCGGCGGTTTGACCGAAGGAAACCACTGCCAGACGGTCGTCGCTGCTCATCGCGCGTTGAATCAATTCGATGGTTTCGCGCTCTGCGGCTTCGGCATTGGCGGGCATCGAAAGACTGCGGTCGGCAACAACGACCACGGTTCCGGCGCGGCTGGGCAATTTGACTGCCAATCCGCAGAGCGCCAGCAAAATCATCAGCAACATCGCCAAACGTGCATATCGCACGAATTTCGACGACGGCTTCCAGACCCACCATGCCACGAGCAGCGGAATTGCCAGCGCCAGCCAAATTGGATGAAGAAATGTGACCATTGGCTTTTTGATGAGTCGCGATAGTCTAACGAGGCAATGAGGAAATCAAGTAGTGTGTGTTTTTCAATGCATCCTTTTCGTTTTCGCACAAAGCGCCATTGCAGTCCGAGCGAGGCCGCTTTATTTTGCGTCCGCAACCAAATGACCGCCCGGCAATGCCAGGGCGATAAAGAAAGGAACC
>CAZRXE010001501.1:0-1811 GCA_964603695.1 uncultured Heliomicrobium sp. | reverse complement strand
GCATCCGTCACAGCCGCAATCGCAGCAGCAATCTCCGCAACGTTCCTTGTAGACGCGCCAGCAGGAAATTTCCTGCTGGGCGCGCTTGTGAGATTGGCCCTCTTTCATCGGCGAGAGTTTGCTGATTCTATCTTCAAGCGCGGCGTGCAGCCGTCCGGCAAACAGCCGCGCCTGTTCACCGGCAATCGGCAAGGCTTGAAGTCCCTGAACAATTTGTTTGCGAATCGAGATCAACCGTTTTTCAATCTCGCTGCGGTCGGACGAAATCAGCGTTGTTGCCTCCAATCCGTAAGCTGCGCGAATGGCGTTGAACTCGCCACGATTTACGTCCTGTTCGTAATCTTCCGCAGCGTCGAGCAGATAAACCAGTTGGCCGAACAACCCGCCCAGCATTGCCATTGGCGAGCGCTCGGCGTCGCGCTTGATCAGCCGCGCGCCGTGATCGAAAAACATTGCGGTGGCGTGGGCCGTGGGTTCGGCCAGATGATCCAGGATTTGTTCGGCGGATGTGCCAACAGGCAAATTGGTTTCGCGCTCGGTCTGCAAAGTTTCCAATTGCCAAAGCTGTGCCAGCGGAAATTGCCACGCGGTCAATTTTTCCGCCGCGCGTTTGAAAGGCGAATCCAACACACGCCGGAGCAGCGCCCAGCGGCGCTCGCCGGAATCGTTGATCCGGTCAGAGAGTTTGAATTCGGTCAGCACGACGTTGGCCGTGGCCGCGAATTGCAGCGCCAGCGGCATCGCTTCGGGCGCGGGCAGGCGAAAACAATTTTTGGATTGATAGGCGGCGTGCCAATTGGCGGGTTGGGCGGTTTGAGATGTATGCCGCGAAGCGCCGGAAAGACTGGTCAGCAGTTCGGCCAGAAAGACCGTATCGTAATTGAGTAGCCACCGCGTCCGCTGTCCGTAAAGCCGCCCGAGCGTTTTGCAAGTTCCGCAGTAATGCAGGCGATGCTCGCGTTTCTGTTCCAGGGTTTGACGGCAATGACAAGGTTTCATCAATCCAAACATATCGTGTTACTCCTGAAAAGAAATGTCGTGAACTTGCGCCGTCCACGGTACGCCATTCGCTACGTTTTTGTTCTTCCGGTGTAGTAAAACTTGGTGGGGTTGATGCTTGACAAGCCCTTTTACAGCGCGCAGTCTTCGCGCTTCTCATTGCCGGACAGGCAAATTCTTTAAGGTGAATTGATATGGCCGTCTTAACTCGCGTCGAAATCGTCCAAAACAAATTCAATGAATTTCTGGCGTCGGCAACGCCCGCCGCCGAACGTCTTTCGCCCGCCGATCCGCTAAGGCCCGGCGGCAGGTTGACAGCGGAACGGGCGCTTGAAATTTTTGAAGATCAGGTGATGAGCCGCTTGCTGGATGTCGCCGCGCGCGAACTCAAACGCCGCAACGAAGGTTTTTACACCATCAGCAGCGCCGGCCATGAAAACAACGCCGTCATCGGCTCGCTTTTGCGATTGGACGATCCCTGCTTTTTGCATTACCGCTCAGGCGCGCTCGTGAACGCGCGTTCGCGCAAACTGCCGGAAGTGGATCCGATCTTCGACACGCTGCTGTCGTTTTGCGCCTCGAAAGACGACCCGATTTCGCAAGGCCGTCATAAAGTTTGGGGCAGCCGCCCGCTCTGGATTCCGCCGCAAACCAGCACCATCGCGTCGCATTTGCCGAAAGCTTCGGGACTGGCCTTTTCACTGCGGATGGCGCGCAAGGCCGGCAAAGCCGCAGACTTTCGCGATGATTCCATCGTGCTGTGTTCCTTCGGCGACGCTTCGGCCAATCACGCCACGGCGCTGGCCGGCATC
>CAZRXE010001500.1:0-5645 GCA_964603695.1 uncultured Heliomicrobium sp. | reverse complement strand
CATCTGTTCCCGCGATAAGTAAAGGCTTGTTTATTAACTTCGCGATTTGCATCGCTTCTTCCTGATAATTAAGCGCCATCAGGTATTTATCGAGGAGGAAGAATGTCTCGCCAACCTGATGATAGGTATGTAACTTGCGGGGCAGGCTGACCGGCTGATCTCGTAGCAGAGACAGTAGCTCGAAATTTTTATCCAGTGCCTGCTTATAGTCGCCCGATCTGCTGTAGGCAGTACTGGAAAGTCCGAGGCTTCTAATTGCCGCATCCACATCCCCTAATCCCTTGGCGATTTCGGTGGCGCGCAAACTGTTTTCCAAGGCCAATGCAATTTGTCTGGAGCTAATATAAATATTGGCAATTGCGATATGAGCTTGTGCAAGTAACTGCCGGTGGTTTTGGCGTTCAGCTTGAGCGACGAGGTTGATGCCTAAAGAAGTTGGATTTTCGGACTTTGTTTGAATTTTGGGAGAGCGCAGAAGTTTCAGTGAGGCGATTTCGGCGTGGTACCGATCTCCGATCAGGCCCGCTTGGTTGTGGGCAGATTGGGAGAGTTTGAAACCTGTATCGTAGGCGTTGTGTTCAATTTCTTTATCCGCTTGCCGCAGCATTGAGCGAATATCTCGCATTGCGCTTTTAATCTCTGGGCTGGCGCGCGAAGTAAACCCTGCCAGATCGGCGACAAAGTGGTCCTTTTTGATTTCAGCCAATAACCGTCCCAGATGTTGAATTGTTTTAAGGTTGGTTTCGGCCAGCGCATCATTTTGGTTTAATGCAGCTTCCAGGTATTCGTCAAAAAGCTGGCCTGTTGCGAGAGCTTGCACTGCCGCAAAATTTTGGCCGATTAAGCGCCGTAAAGCCGCTTCATCGTTAGACTCAGCGGCTTTTTGCAGTGCAAGGTTAATGTTTTTTTTGTCCTCACCTAAATTTGCTGCTTTGAGCTTTAGCTTTTGCAACCTGTCTCTAGCCTCTTTGGACCAGGGAGACTCAGGATCAATTTCAAGGTACTTTTCCCAATCCAGGCGTGCCTTATCGTAAAGCGCCATTCCTTCGTAACATAACGCACGGTTGAACCACGCTTCAGCAAGTTTGGGGTCAAGCTTAAGGGCCGAGTCGTAGTGTTCTACCGCTTTTGATAGCAGCGTCACGGTTTCAGTGTATTTGCTGCGTTCGTAGAAAAGAGCGGCGAGATCGGTATAGAGCTTGGCGTTTTGGGGAGAACCTTGCAGCGCCTCCATCATCTGTTCCTGAGCTTTGTCGAAATCTCCCAACAACAAGTATAGTCGGCCCAAGGCATGGCGGGTTTCCGAAGTTGGATGAGACGCAACGGCTCTTGTCAACTCAGCCATCGCGAAATTAATCTGATCTCGGTCAATGTCTGAGTTGTCCGTACCGCCGCGTTTGCGCTCATATGGATGGTAGTTAAAGCCTCCTGTTACGCGCGCCTCCAATGGACGGCTGAGCCGATAGCTACGCTGCATCGCTTCCAGGCTGCTTTGTACCGGAGAGCGGCTTTGTGCGTACCAGTAATATCCGCCCCCCGCAACAGAAAGAATCAACAAAATCGCAGCGGAAAACTGAAAGCCCTTTTGATAGAAAAGGAGCCTCAGTGATTTGGCGACCCTTTGCCCGGTTGACTGTTTCAGAAATCGTTGGTTCGCGGATGAGTCAGGATGTTTCAATCCAGGCAGGTTCGCGTGATTATTTGGTTGTCCGCCTGTTTGTCGCGCCTGGGCAATGGTTTCCATCCCAAGAGGGAACAATCTTTTCATTTCATAACGCTCTGTATCGTCTATGTCAGCGGACGATACTCGCAACAAAATGGACAACCGGGTTCGACATTCCTCGCAGACAAAGCAATGTTCATCTACCTCGGCTTGCTCCTGCGGGGTACACGTGCCAATTGCATAAGCCGCAATTAGTGTCTCCGCCGGGTGTAGGCCGGAATTCGGCTGATTATCTTTTGTCATTATATTTGCGTTCTCCCGTTGAAGCCCTTGGGTTATAAGCCAAAGAATCAAAGAAATAACTCTTTGGATTGCTATTCAGTTTCCGCGAATGAAATCAGATCAAGTTATGTGGGATAAATATCGTACAACCTTAGAACGGCGCGGATACTACTCGCCGCTGTCTAGGAAATCAAGGAAGCTCTGGCAGGAAAGAAAATAATTCCCAATTTTTGGCGAGATTGCGTACCCTTTATCCACCAACGCACGATTGCCCAAACCGGCTTCAGGACGGGAAATACCAGAGACTTTGGCTAGCTCGCCAGGCAATGTCATCCCCGCGCCATTGAGAAAACATCGTGCAATTTCTTGCAAAGCAGTGGAGTGATTTGGCGTTTGCGCGAACTCGTTTGGAAAACGTCCTTCGGCCAAAGTCCATACATACGTAAATTTGGGTTGGTATATGACTTCACTTGGCACAACGATCATGGCCGCCTGAAGTTCGTCAATGGCTTTGGCAAAAGCCTTGCGATCTTTGATGCCGGAATCTTGTCGCAAATCCGCTGTCGCCATTTCCCATTCCTTGCGCAGCACTTTCAAAACCGCTTGTGCTTCTTGTCCCAGACGTTTTTTCTCTTCGCGTTTTGGAATTCCCCAGACTGCGTTGAAGTAAGGAATCATTCGCGGGGCGAGAAACATGGTTTTGCCGCGTGCCAGTTTTCCGTAATACACCTTGCCGCGTCGGACGATCTCGTCTTTCAGCACCCAGGTTTGAGAGCTTTCCGGGTCTTTTTGAACGTTGCGCGGCATGACTGCGTCGCGCCGTCCGCAGACGGCTATGTACAGGGAAGGTCCGGGCTGGCGAGAATCCGTCAGGCAGGCAGCGAAGCCTACATTTTCGATGAAGCGTTCGGCATCAGAAGCTGTTTCGATTTTCAGAGCGTCTTCGCGATGCCAGTGTTGGTCGCGGTATTCTTCAACTTTCGAGGGCAATGTCAGCTTCATATAAGTCCACGGTAGCGCAACTACGATATTTGCGCTAGATTCCTGCCCGCCAACCTGACGAGACACGGATGTAAAAATGGATCAAAGACCAATTCAAACGATCACTTCTTCATTGCTCGACGAATTGTTGCAGCGCGCAGCGCAATCTGCGCGTCTTCGCGCTATTCACTGCCTGCACAGCGGCGACTGGGAGCATTGCCATCGAATGCTCAATGCGTTGACGCCGGGAACTTATGTCCGTCCGCATCGCCACGAGAGCAATCACCAAAGCGAAGCCTTCGTTTTGCTGCGGGGCAAACTGGCGTTGCTGCTTTTTGATGAAGAGGGCAATGTGGATTTCACGAGCAGCCGCATTCTCTCGCCGTCGGACGGATTGTTCGGCATGGACATTCCGCCGCGACTCTGGCACAGCCTGGTGGCGCTGGAAAACGCCGTGATTTATGAAGTCAAAGGTCATCCGGCGGGCGGTTATGTTCAGGAGCGGGACAAAAATTTCGCGCCCTGGTCGCCGGAAGAAAATTCGCCGGAAAGCGAAGCTTACTTGCGGAAGATGGAAGAGGCTGCCGGGAAGTTGTCATAACGGTGGCAAAGAGAAAAGCAGCCATTCGACAGTCAAACAATGTTCATTTCACCAGCACATATTCAACCGATCAAAGAGCTTTATAACCGTGGTTTGTATTTGCAGGCTTACGAAGTCGCGCTTCAGCTTGCGCCGCTTGATCAATGGGAAGGCACGGACGCGCTGCTGATTGCCGGGCGATTGGCGGGAATGTTGGGTGCGCCCAAACTGGCGCGGCGATTTCATCTGAAAGCCTGGCGCGAAGATCGCGCGCACGCTGAAGCGATTTATTACTACGCGCGCGCCGTTTGGGAATGGCGAGGGCCGTGGCGCGCCTGGATGTTTATGCGCCGCGTGGATGAACTGCCGGATGCCGATGACGTGACGCAATCGGACTGGTTCAGTTTGCGCGCGGGACTGTTTGCCGTGTTACGGGATTTCGATGTGGCGGAGAAAATGATTGCGCGCGCCGAAACGCTGACGCCGGAAAATCCCTGGATGTGGATCGAAAAATCCTCGCTCTTGGAATTTGAAGACCGTTATGAAGAGGCGTTGGAAGCGGCGCGACGTGCGTTGAAATTACGTCCGCTTTATCGCCCGGCGCTGCAATCGCTGGCGCATTTGCTGAGTCTGCTTGACCGTGAAGCAGAAGCGCAGCAATTGCTCGAATCTGCTGTTTTGCGGTTGGAATGTCCTTCCTTATTGACCCAATTGGCGCAACTGCAAATTGACACCGGTGATTTTGCGGCGGCGCGCGCGAACTTTCAGCTTGCCATTGATCTTTCTCCGCTGCTCGAAAAGGAAATGCGTCAGGCGTTGAATGGCCGTCTGGCGGACGCTGCGTACTTGAGCGGCGATGTAAATGCTGCCGCTGCGTTGGCGGAGCAGGCGGGCGAAGGGTTTTTCAAAACCATTGCCAAGCGATTGCGCCAAACTTCGCCGGAACAGAAGCGAGTGGTGTTGCCGGTCGGTTTCATTCGGCAACATCACGTCACTTGCGCGCCCGCCACACTGACGACCATCAGCAGATTCTGGCAAATGCCAGCAGAGCATTTGAACATCGCTGAACAGATTTGTTACGGCGGCACTACCGATCACAGCGAACGCAAATGGGCGGAGCAAAACGGCTGGACGGCGCAGGAGTTCTGTGTCAATTGGGACGACGCCGTCAAATTGATTGAGTGCGGCGTGCCCTTCACGATGGCGACTGTCGAACCCGGCAACGCGCATTTGCAGGCAGTGATTGGCTACGACGCGCGGCGCGGCACGCTGCTGATGCGCGATCCTTACATGCGAAGCCTTGGCGAAGCTTTATCGCCGGAATTGTTCGAACACTACCGCTCGACAGGCCCGCGCGGAATGGCGCTGGTTCCGAACCAAAAGAATTCGTTGTTGGCGGAACTGGAATTGCCGGAATTGAAAGACGCAGCGCTTTACGACCGCCTGCACGCCATTCAGCAAGCGCTTTACGAACATCGCCGTGAAGACGCTTTGCAAATCTGGCAGACGATGGAAACGGACGTACCCAACCATAGGTTGACGCTCAACGCGCGCCTGACGATTGCCTGGTATGACGAAGATCAGGCGCAGGTGCTGGCTTACGTGGAAAAATTGCTGGCGCAGTTTCCAGAAGACGCCAACTTGAAAATGCAGAAGATCGTTTGTTTGCGCATCCTGGCGCGGCGCAGCGAACGCGTGGATTACCTGGAAACCATCTGCCGGGACGAAAAATCCGATCCGCTTTTCTGGCAGCAATACGCGCAGGAACTCAGCGAAGACGCGCGGCAACATCGCCCTGCGCTGCGTTTGTTGCACCGTGCTTTGCGCGCGCGACCGATGGACGCGGGCAACTTTTTCCAACTGGCCAACATTCGCTGGTCGCAGCGTCAATTTGACGAAGCCCTGGCGCTTTATCGTTTCGCTTCGTGTTTGAAAGACACCAGCGAACAATACGTGCAGGCGTATTTTGTAGCCGCGCGTCATCTGCGCCGCACGCAGGAGGCGCTGGACTTTCTGAAGCAGCGGTTCCATCGGTTCGGCAAACGCAATGGTTCGCCGGCCTACACGCTGTCTTGGGCTTATGAACAAACCGGGCAATCGCAGCAGGCTTTGGAACTGCTGCCGGCAGCCATCGAACTC
>CAZRXE010001499.1:0-3788 GCA_964603695.1 uncultured Heliomicrobium sp. | reverse complement strand
GACATTGACGTAGGCTTCGGATTGAACAGTGACCAGCGCCGTGGAATCGTCCGTCAAGCTGGTGTCGCGGTAATCAATCAAATCGTTGGTGATGCGTTGCGAAGCGCCTTTGGGGTAAGAAAGGAACCAGACCTGCGCCAGAGGCGAACCTTGTTCGATGGCGGTGAAAACCATTCCTTTGCCGTCGCGCCGCCAGGAAACGCGGCCCACGTTCGACCATTTTTGCGGCGAAAGGATGCGCTGCTGACCCGTGGCGGCATTGAATTCGACGACATACATATGCCGCCCGCCGGTGTTGGAACCCGCCGGGCAGGCGATGCTTTTTCCATCCGGCGACCAATCCAGGCCGGTCAGCCCGAAAAAGTCTCCGTTTTTGCGCGAAGCCAGCGTGTGCGGATTGCTGCCGTCGCTGTTTGCCAGCATCAACAAATCTTCCCCCCGGCCGCGAACTCTGCGAACGAACGCCAGTTGCTTGCCATCCGGCGAAACGGCCACGGCGGAATCAAGATCGCGCAAAATCTTGCGCGCCACGCCGCCCAACACCGGAACCTGATAAAGCGAGAGAATCTGATCGTTGCGCTGTTCCTGCACCACGTAAAACACGGAAGTGCTGTCGTGCGAAAACGTCAAACCGCGATAAACCACATCGGCTGGCGGAACGATCACCACGTTGTCCGAAGGCGTCACCTGCCGCACCAGCAGGCTTTGCTTGCCCGCGTCGCTGGAAACGTGAACGACGTATTTGCCATCCGGCGAAATAGCCGCGCGCGCGGCTTTGCCGCTGGCGGTGAAACGGCGCACCTGCATGGATTGAAATGGCGAGACGGTGGCCGAACGAGAAGCAAGAAATTGATAAATGCTGAATCCGACGGCCAGCAGCGTTGTCGCCACCAGTGCGATGAACAGCGGATGAAAGAATCTGTTTCGTCCCACGCCGCCCGACAGATGCGCGAAGATGCCGCTGGATTGCGCGTTGCTGATGACGCCGGTTTGGGCCAGGAATTCTTTGGTCACGTTGCCGCTCGAACGCGGCAAATGTTTTTCGGTGGTAACAGTGTTGCCGTCGCTGTCGCCGTATACGCTATTGCCGCCCGACGCTGTCTGGCGCGAAATCTCGCGTTCGACCGTCAACCGGCGTTGCAGCCGTTTGAAATCGTTGAGCATTTCGCGGGCGGATTGATAACGTTCCTCGCGATCCTTGACCAGGGCTTTGGAGACTATCCATTCCAGCGATTCGGGCGCGCCCGGCAGGTAACGCGCCAGCGGCGGCGGCTCGTTTTGCAAAATCGAGGCGACGATTTCTTTCGGCGAATGGCCGGTGAAGGGCGCGCGTCCGGTCAGCATTTCAAACAGCACAATGCCGAAACTGAAAATGTCCGTTCGCCAATCCACACGCTGTCCCCGCGCCTGTTCCGGCGACATATATTGCGCCGTTCCCATCACCACGCCCGGCTTGGTTTCTCCGGCGACGGCGGCCTGCGCGGTGACGAACAGATCATTTTCCCGCGCCGGATCCTGCACTGATTCCTGCCCCAAAGACGCGGTGTCGCCGGTTTTCGCGGTCATGACAGTGGTCGCTTGCAGTTCGCTGGAATCGAAAACGACAGCCGCCAAATCGCCGACAGCCGCTTTTTCGGTCAGCTTGGCCAGACCGAAATCCAGCATCTTGACGTAACCGTCGGGCCGGATCATCAGGTTTTCCGGTTTCAGGTCGCGATGAATGATGCCTGCGCCATGCGCCGTAGCCAGCGCGCCAGCGATTTGCAGGGAGATTTCCAGCACTTCATGAATCGGCAGGGGACCGCCCGCCAAACGCCGCCGCAAGGTCTGTCCTTCGATGTATTCGGTGACGATGAAATGCACTTTGCCGGCATTGATCACCGCTTCGCCGATTTCGTAAATGGTGATGATGTTCGGATGATTGAGCGCCGAGGCCGCAAAGGCTTCCTGCTCGAAGCGACGCAAGCGTTCCGTGTCCTGAGTGTATTGCGCTGGAAGCATCTTGATGGCGACCTTGCGCCCCAATCGCGTGTCCTGCGCCAGATACACTTCGCCCATCCCTCCCGTGCCAATCGGAGAGAGGATTTGATAACGATCAAGACGGGTTCCTTCGGGTATGGGCATAACGCACTCGTATGGAGAAGGCGGAAACTCTAACTGAGTTTGCCGGGTCGGGCAAGATGGATACGTCTTGCTTTTCCGTCATCGTTGAAGACGATTGGTTGCCGCCTTCATTCCGACAATCGCCTGGCACGGCGAAAAAAGATCATCGTGACGAGATCGTTTTGCCGACACTTTTAGCTGCTCATCAGCGCGCCGTGGCAATCTCCCGCGCCGCCGCCCACTGCGAAATGTCTGAACGACTGATGACCGCCGCCATTAATTCGGGAAACAAATCCGGCGTGCAGGCAAAGGCCGGAATCCCCAGCCCAGCAAAGGCCGAAGCGACGTTGTGGTCGTAACCGGGCGAGCCGTCATCACTCAGCGCCAGCAGCGCAATCATCCGCACGCCGGAAGCGACGAACAAAGCCGCGCGTTTCAACATTTCCTGTTGATTGCCGCCTTCAAACAAATCGCTGATTAAAATCAAAATCATGTCGTGAGGTTGCCGCACCAAACCCTGACAATAACCCAGCGCGCGGTTGATGTCCGTGCCGCCGCCGAGTTGCGCGCCGAAGAGCAGTTCCACATGGTCGCTCAACTGCGCCGTCAAATCCACGACCGCCGTGTCGAAAACCACCATCTGCGTGCGCACCGCCGGAAGCGACGCCAGCACCGCGCCGAAAATGCCTGAATAAACCACCGAAGTCGCCATCGAACCGCTTTGATCCACGCACAAGATGATGTCGCGCAACGCAGAGCGTTTGCGGCCGTAGCCTATGCGCGTTTCGGGAATGATGATTTGGTAATCAGGCTGGTAATGTTTGAGGTTGGCGCGAATGGTGCGCGGCCAGTCAATTTCGTGATGGCGCGGACGGCGATTGCGAGCGGCGCGAGTCAAACTGCCTGTCACCGCCTGACGCAACAGTTCTTCACTTTGAATCAGGCCAATCGCGCCGTTGACGCTGACGATTCGGTCAAACATCGCCGCCGCAGCGTCATCGTTGAGCAAGGCACTGATCTCGCTTCAAAGTCCTGCACAGGCGCGTGCCAGGCTCCGCAGACAACGGCGATGCGCTCGAAGCCTTCGCGCACGGCGACGCGAATCGTTTGCCGCATAAAAGCTTCGCGCAATACCTCGCGCCGGGCGTCTTGACTGACTTCCGTCTTCAGTTCAGCTTCGCGCAACGCTGCCATCGCTTCATTGATGGCAGCAAAAACTTCGCCGCCATCGCGCCGCTGTTCAACCACCTGCTCCCACCAACGCTCGCCGTCGCTGTAACCGGTGGCGATGGCGAGTTGGCCAATCGGGGCTTTATAGATTGCGGATTTCGGATTGCGGATTCGTCTTCTTCCGCCGCCGGAACAAGCTGACGCGCCTGCGGCAAATCCATAAAGCGGGGTTCGATCTTGTTTGCCATCGCGTACCTCAGCGCCTGCACCTCCGGCGAAAACACCGCAACAAGGATGAGACGCCGTGCGTTTGGAATCCTCCGCCGCGTGATCGTCGAGCAGCGCCACCGGCCAGACCGGAAGCCACATCGTTCGCGCGCAAGCTGCTGTCGCCGAATTGCGCGGCCAGCGCCAGGCCGCTGTTGACGACGGAGATGGATTCGGCCGTGCTCAAACTGCCGCTCGGAGATTTCAGTTTGATTTTGCCGTCCTCGGCCTTGCCGTCGCGCAGTTCG
>CAZRXE010001498.1:0-1959 GCA_964603695.1 uncultured Heliomicrobium sp. | reverse complement strand
GCGTTGATACATCAGCCCGCTCAGCACCAGGGATGCCGCGAACATCACTGTTACCACAATCAAAGTCCAGCGCAGCAGGGCGCGTTTTTCGGCCTCGATCTGCATCGTTTGACGCCGAACCATATCGTACTCTTGTTGGCTGTACATCATATCGTTTGCACTTTACCGTCGAACTTCGTCGGAGTTTTCCCAATCGAATTTATTTCGGGTGAATCCTTTAATTGAAATTTGAGTTGGAGTTACGAACTCAAGGAGACGCATTCTAACGTCTGATGCTTTGGCTGGCGAGTGGAAATCCTCAACAAAAAGTATTTTCCGCCATCATTTTTGCCTGTTTTCTCCAGCCATCACCCAGGCTTCATTGAAGTGAGCGTGCTTGATGGATTTGCGCTTCGGTTTCCCTTCGGCGTCTTTTTCCAAATCCTTGCGATTGAGGTGATAGCTATAAGAAGCGTGCAGCGAACCGTCGCGCGCCTGAATGATCGTTGGATAGTGATACTGGCCGGCTTCCGGGCCGGGCGGATCGAATTCCAGGTGGCGCGTCCATTTCCAGGTTTTGCCGTCATCATCGGAGATGGAGACTGCCAGGCTGTTCCGGCCCGTGCTGGTGTCGTTGTAAATCAGCGCCCAGTGACCGTTGCGCAACGAAATGATTTCCGCGCCCGATCCCGGATTTGGCAATTCGCTGTCTGTAACCGGCGACCAGGTTTCGCCGCGATCTCGCGACTCGCTTTGGTGAAGTCGTTTGGGCGCGGGACCGTTGTCACGCATCAAGGTGTAAAGCGAGCCGTCCTTGCGCTGCACTATACTTGGCTGGATATTTCCGCCACCGACGAGCGGCAGGCTGGTTTTCCAGGTCTTGCCCCAATCGTCCGTAATCGCCATCAACGAAAATGAAAACCCGTCGGAGTAAAGTGGTACGATCAATCGTTTGCCGTCCAGCACAAACGGATGCGCTCGCGTCATCCAGCCGATACGCCGCGAAAGTTTGTCAGCAGCCATCTTACGTATGCGAGCGATATAAGCGTCCAGCCTTTCTTTCGGCGCTTCAGGAGATTCAGGACGACTCTTTTCCCACTCATCCATGACTTTGTTGGTCGCGGCGACGAATTCTTCACCAGGCGTTATGTGCATGACTTCCTGCACGTCCCACTGCGGCGCTCCATCCGCCTGATAACGAGAAGAGATTTTGTATTTCATCAGGGCGGTGTGCCATTCATTGGCGAGGATGGTAGGCCACAGCAGCCAGAGTCTGCCTTGCGGATCAATGAACATGGTGCAGTTGGTGTCCGGGTAGCCGGGCGTATCAGCCATTGTGAATCGCGGACTCCAGGCTTTCGCGCCTTTTTTCAATCGTGCGCCTTCGACTTTCACATCGTCGGCCTGTCGTTCGCCGGAACCATGAAACCAGCAAACCAGCAAATCGCCGTTCGGGCATTCGACGACGACCGAAGCGTGATTGTGCCAATGTTCGAGCGGGAAAAGCAGTTCGGATTCAAGAAATGGTTTCGATGAATCCGACGCGGACACAGTCGGATGAATCCGTATTGAAGAAGCTGTCGCGGGCAGAAAAACGGCCAGAGCCGCAAGAAGAAACACGAATTTGTTTCTCATCGGTGTTGTTCCTGAATTGATGATCGGATGTTACGGAAGATTCTAAAAACGCCAATCTTCTAATTGATCGCGCCGCCCCCCGTGGCTGATGTCATACTGCAAGTAGATCAACGTCGTCATCAGCTTGTGCAAGGGTGTCACTTCGCGTGGGCGTCCATCATTATCGAGGTAAGGACGCTTCCGAATCAATGTGGCATAGACAGGATCAGCCAAAAGACCTGCCATAAGTAGACCGTCAACTTAAATTTGCACAGCCTTCTTTTGACGTGACGGCTTGGCGGATGATGCCCCGGCATCAGAACGATCCTCTCGTTGCACTCCATCGACCATACCCAAACCTGCAAC
>CAZRXE010001497.1:0-1889 GCA_964603695.1 uncultured Heliomicrobium sp. | reverse complement strand
GCCGATCAGTTGTTCCAGGCATTCGCGTTGTTTGGCTTCGCGCAAAGCGGGCAGCGCGCGTTTATTGCCAACTTTGCCCAACGCGCGAATCGCCGAAACGCGGGCGCGGATGTTTTTGTCTTTGGTCAGTTCGATCAGGTGATCCACGATCTTGTCGTCTTTGCCGTCTTTGTTCAGCTCTTTGCCGAGCGCGCCAAGACAGCCGATTGCTGCGACGCGAATCGGCACGGGCTTGCCGTATTTGCTGTGTTCGACGGCGAGGTCAACGGCGCGTTTTTCTTTGGCGTGACTGAAGCCGTGAAAGATCGCGGCGGCGATGACTTCCTGCCAGGACGTGCGGCCAATGGAATTCGTCAGTGCGTCATAAGCCTTGTCACCGCCCACGTTGGCCAGCGCGCGCGCGGCGGCGACGGCGACAAAGTAACTTTCGTCTTTCGTCAAAGCTTCGCGCAGCAGGTCAACGGCCGCGTCGTCATTGAATTTGCCGATGCCCCACAAACAGGCGCGGCGAACACCTGAATCCGGCAAGCTGCGATAGGCTTCAACCAGCACGTTACGCGCGCCGTCGCCGCCGATTTCGCCCAAAGAAATTGCCGCCGCCATTCGCACGGCGTAAAAATCATGACCACGCAAACATTCAGCCAGCGTTTGGATAACGTCCTCACCGTTGAATTGCGAAAGCTCGCGGGCGGCGCGCAAGCGATCCATCACGTCTTCGGCTTTGGTCAGTTGAAAGCTGAGTTCCTGCGCCGATTTCGGAAAGCTCATCAGTTTGAAAATGCGATGGCCTTTGTCAAACAGCACCATTCGCGGTTTGGCTTCGCAGGGGAAGTAAAACTCCTGCTCTTCGCGTTCGACCGTCACGCGGAAAGTTTGGCGGCGTTCGGTTTCACCTCCTGCCTTGATGCCGTCTTCGGCTTCGACCGTGACGATTTCGATTTCGGCGGGAAAGCGGAAGACGGGCGTTTGGTCTTCTTCGTTTTCCTGGGTTTGTTTGACGGCGACGCGCAGCATTTTGCGGTCGCGCTGCCATTCGTAACTGACCTCGAGTTCAGGATAACCCGCGCCGTGCAACCATTGATCGAAAAACCAGTGCAGGTTTTGCCCCGTGGCTTCTTCGATGGAAACGCGGAAATCGTTGGTTTCGGCCACGCCGAATTCAAATTTGTTCAGGTGATGCGACAGCGAACGGAAGAACGCTTCGTCGCCCAATTCCCAGCGCAACATATCCAGCACGCACGCGCCTTTTTCGTAAGCGTGGCGATCCATCACGTCTTCGGAAAAGCGATACTTGCGGCAAACTATCGGGCGGCGATGGCTGGTGAAATCTTCGCGCAGGTACGTCAAAAAATCCTGGAAGAGAACAAAGCGCGCTTCGTCGCGTCCGCGCGAATGTTCGCGCCAAAGAGTTTCGCTGTAAGTGGCGAAGCTTTCGTTGAGCCAAATCTGCGTCCAGTCCTTGCACGTCACCAGATCGCCCCACCATTGATGCGCCAGTTCGTGAGCGACGATGTCGTCGTAATTGATGTCCTGTTCGGCCTGCGCGTCCAGCAAGCAGCGGTCGGTCATTGTCGTCGCCGAAGTGTTTTCCATCGCGCCGAACAAAAAGTCATCCACCAGAATCTGGGAATACTTCGGGTAGGGATATTTGTAGCCGTACTTTTGCTCGAAGAACGGAATCATCTTTGGCGTGTTGGCGAAGAGTTTGTAGCCGGCTTCCTTGCGATTTTTGTAGACGTAAAAATCCACCGGCAAGTCTTCGTAACGTTCCTGGATGCGTTCGTAATCGCCGACAACCAGCGTCACCAGATAAGCCGGATGCGGTTGCGCCTGGCTCCAGTGAAAAGTGCGCGTGCCGTTTTGAGAATCCTCGCGCGTGCCGAGGAGTT
>CAZRXE010001496.1:0-4007 GCA_964603695.1 uncultured Heliomicrobium sp. | reverse complement strand
CCATCACGCCGAACACGGCAGGGTTTCTGTCAACCTCCGCACTTGCGCCGGAACAACAAGGCATCACTTACACCGTCACCCCGTCCGGCACGTTGCCGGACGGAACGCCGGCCACATTCACGCCGTCCTCGCGCACGTTTTCCTCGCTCAATGGAGACGTGACGAGCGCAAACTTCGCCCTCAACAGCGTTTCCCGGTCGCTGAGTGTGTTAGTCACCACGCCGACCAATGCACCGTTGCCACAGGTGACGATTAAGATCGAGTTCCGGGATAAAAACGATATGTATCAACTCTATGATGATCCTCCCCAAACAACGAACAACGCAGGGAGATATGACAAAAACGTAGAAACCGGCGTAGCCTATCGCATCAAGGCGCAGCGCGCAGGCTATGTTTTCAGTTTTCCCAGCGCCGCAGATGCGGAATATCTGGATATTCCCGATTTGATGATGGACAACGCGGTGCAGTGCATCGGGCGACTGGCTATCTCGCCTCCCGACGTTGCCACCATCCCGGCAACGAACGTGACGACAACCACGGCCACGCTCAACGGAACTGTCAATCCGAACGGCGCTGAAACCAATTACTATTTTGAATGGGGAACTGATCCGGCGCTCACCGGAGCCAATCGCACGAACACACGCAGCGCGGGCGCCGGTTCGAGCTTGCAAGGCGTGAGCGAAACCATTGTCGGTTTGATTCCGGGTCGGAACTATTATTTTCGGTTGATTGCGGAAAACGGCGGCGGGAGCAACACGGCAGCTACGCTCGGATTTGCAACCACGGTACTTTGTCCAACCGTCAGCAGCTTGATGCCAAACACTGCCGCAATTGGCGAAACGATCACGCTCAACGGCGCGAATCTGGATGGTGTGACCTCGATCCGGTTCGCGGGCAATGTTCCCGCCGTCTTCACGCGCGGCGGCGATATCCGACTCTTCGTCACTGTACCAGCCGGCGCGGGTAATGGCCCGATCACGCTCGGCAAGGCAGGCTGCGCCGATGTGCAGTCACCGGCGTTTTCCCCGGCAACCGGTTGCGAAGCCGGCCTGGAATTGAGAGCCGATGACGACACGTCCGAAACAAGCGTGGGGTTTGGTGACGGGTTTGAGAACGCCTATTTCGCCAACCGTCTTACACCGACTACTTACCCTGCCACGTTACAAAGCGTTTCGCTTCGCCTGCTGGGGCTTCCGGCAGACTATCCGATTACGATCCTGGCTGCGGCCAATCCCGGCGGAACCAGTAACATCAACAGACTGACCTTCCAACGAGTCGCCTCCGTTGTGCGCTCCGAGAATCTGGAGAGCTACCCGGTAGCGCCGCTGACCATCGCTGCCGGAGATTTTGTCGTCGGCGTGCTTTTCAACAATCCTCCGGGCAAATACCCAATGGATTCCGACATAAGCTCGACCAAGCAAAACCGCTCTTACTATTCGTCCAACGGCGAAGACTTCTTCTTGTTCGGAGACCACAACTTTTTCATCCGCGCGCGATTGCAACAGCCCAGTCAAAATTGCGGCGCGGATCTTTCGCTGACCAAAACCCACACAGGCAACTTCCTTCCCGGAACTATCGGCAGTTACACCTTGACGGTGAGAAACGACGGCCCTGGAACGACCGCCGGAACCATCACGCTCACGGACGCGCTCCCGGCCGGGCTGACCTTCGTTTTAAGCGCAGGAGTCGGCTGGAATTGCGGAGTAACAGGCCAAAACGTCGCTTGCACGAATCCGGGACCGCTGCCGCCAAATACAAGCAGCATCCTTACGTTGAATGTTGCGGTCTCGAACGCCGCCGCCGCGACGGTAACGAACGTCGCCGGCGTCGCGGTTGCCAACGATTCCAACTCGGCGAACAACACCGCGAGCGATCCAACGACGATTTGCCGGTATACGATTTCCCCCTCCACTCAGGCATTCAGCGCAACAGGCGGAGCAAACAATGTTGCGGTGACCACTGCGGGCGGCTGTCCGTGGACGGCAACCAGCAACGACAACTGGATCGCCATCAACAGCAGCGCATCCGGCAACGGCAACGGCACTGTGACTTATTCCGTGGCGACCAATCCGGGAGCGCAGCGCACTGGAACAATGACAGTGGCCGGACAAACCTTGACCGTGACACAAGCGGCTGCGCCATTACCGACCATTTCGCTTTCGCCTGCTGCGTTGAGTGTAGCGGTCGGCGGCAGTCAATCGCTGACCGTCAGTTTGAGCGCGGCGCAAGCCAACCCCGTCAGCGTTGTGTTGTCGTCGTCCAATCCGGCTGTGGCCACTGTTCCGCCCGGCGTCACCATTCCGGCCAATGCAACTTCGGCAAGTTTCAACGTCGGAGGTACGGCTGCCGGCGGGCCTGTGACGATCACGGCGACCTTGCCCGCCAATTTGGGCGGCGGCGTGGCAACCGCCGGCGTGGAGGTGAACACGGTGGTCATCGTTCGCCTCGGCGCTGCTAGTGGTTCGCCGGGCGGCACGGCTGCCGTTCCCATCGAACTGGTTTCGACCGGCAACGTCAACGGCCTCGGCTTCAGCGTCAATTTCAACACAGCCGTTTTCAGCGCGCCGCAAGTGGCGCTGGGCAGCGATGCCGGCGGTTCGTCCTTCAACACCAATGTCTCGCAGTTGGCGCAAGGACGATTGGGCGTAACGCTGGCCAGGCCAGGCAATCAAACCTTTGCAACCGGAACGCGGCAAATTCTAATCATCACCTTCACGATTGCGACAGGCGTGACGGCAAGCAGTTCGCCGCTCACGTTCGGTTCGCAGCCCGTTGTCCAGGAAGTGGCCGACACCGCCGCCAATATCTTGCCGGCCAATTTCCAGGGCGGAACCGTGACCATCAATCAAGGGCTGGAAGCCGATGTCGCGCCGCGTCCGAACGGCAACGGTTCGCTTTCGCTGACTGATTGGGTGCAAACCGGCAGGTTTATTTCAGGCCCCGACACGCCGGCGGCAGGCAGCGAATTCCAACGCGCGGATTGCGCGCCCAAAAACACCGCGGGCAATGGCAGTTTGTCGCTGACCGATTGGGTGCAGGCCGGACGTTACGCGGCGGGATTGGACGAACCGGTGCCGGCGGCGGGGCCGACCGCGCCTGCATCGCTGTTCAGTTTCACTGGCAAGGATTTCGCCACTCAACTTCTGAAACGGCTCAATTGGCCCGACGCCCGCACTCTACGGTTGCGAACCGATGCCGAAAAAACCGGCACGCCTGGTTCCCTCTTAATCGAACTCGATGCGCTGGGCGGCGAAAACGCCATCGGCTTCAGTTTGAACTTCAACGCCGCGCGCGGACGGCTGCTTTCCGTTGAACTCGCGCCGAACGTTGAATCCGCAGTGTTGCTGGTCAATCGCACGCAATTGAAAGATGGAAAACTCGGCATCAGTTTGGCGCTTGCGCCGGGAGAAAGACTGCCCGCCGGTCGTCATCCGCTGGTGCGTGTGCGATTTGCGCCGCTCAATCCTTTCGCCCAGGCGTCGGCTTTCAGCTTTGGCGATGCGCCCGTCAATCGCGAATTGGTAGACGCCCTGGCGGAAACCTTGCCGCTTGATTTCGCCCGCGAAAACGAAAAACCGCTGACAGTGGTTTCCGCCGCCGATGCCAGCCAATACAAACTGGCGCGCGAATCCATCGCCGTCGCCTACGGCAACAATCTCGCGCCAATCGTCAGCAATGCCGCCGCCAATGCAGTAAGCGGGCAGTTGCCGCTGCATCTGGCCGGGACGCAAGTATTTCTGACGGATAGCAAAGGCACGGAACACACAGCGCCGCTGTTTTCGGTTTCGCCGGAACAGGTCACGTTCCTGATTCCGGCGGAAACGGCACTCGGCGCGGCTTCGCTGCTGCTGCGGAATCAAGCTGGAGAACTGTTTGCGAGCGCCGTCGAGATAGTCGAAACCGCGCCGGCAATCCGATTGCCTTTGCGATAAACGCTCCGCTCAATGCAAAGAGCGCAGCCGCCCGTCGCCTGCGCTCTTTGGCAAACAGCTTTTGAACCTTCTACC
>CAZRXE010001495.1:0-2450 GCA_964603695.1 uncultured Heliomicrobium sp. | reverse complement strand
AAAACGGTTTGGTGGACGCGCAGGACGCCCAGCGCATCGCCAATTACGTGGTCGGCAGAATAGACATCAGCGCAACCGGCAAATGGACATTTGAACCGGTGGAGCGATTGGTCACAGTTGCGGGAAACATTCCCGGACAGGACTTTCAGTCCGCTTTGGTGGGAGACGTAACGCGCAGTTGGTCGCCCACCAATTCATTGACCATCACCGCCGTGACGCCTGTCACTTTGAATCTGAAACACGTCGCCACCGGCGAGCCGGTGAATTTACCCGGCATCACCATCAGCGGTACGGGCTTCCGACCGGGAATGACCTTGATTGCCGTGTTCCCGGACGGCGGCGAAATGAGATTGAGCGCGGCGCAGATCGTAGCGGTTTCGCCGGAGTTGTTGACGGTGATTCTGCCGTTGAACGAACGCGGGCTGTGGACGTTTCGACTGGTTACTGCTGACGGGCAACGGTCGAATGGCGTTGCCGTGAACGTTAAATAATGCACGGTCCCGCAGGCTGGAAGGACTGTTTTCCCAGGCAGGCTTCAATAAATCAGGAGTTCCCCCTTTATGTTCCGTGGAATCTTCAAACGTTTTCTTCCGCCGATTGCGACTCGGCATTTTTGTTGGGCGCTGTTGGTGCTGGCGACGCCTTCGGTTTGGGCGCAGACCTCTTCAGTGCCGGTGGCGGTCGTTTCAGCGGCCAGTTCCAATCCGAACGCGCTTGCGCCGGACTGCATTGCCTCGGCTTATGGCGTGAATCTGGCCACGGACGTGTTCATCGCGGATAAACCGCCGTTGCCGACTTCGCTGGGCGGCACAACGGTGAAGATCAATAACAAGCCGGCGCAGTTGTTTTTCGTCGCGCCGGGGCAAATCAATTTCATTGTCCCGGCGGAGGCCGGAATGGGCGACGCGACGATTGAAGTCACCGCCGGCAATGGCATTGTTTCTCGCGGCGCGTTTCGCATTGTGAGAGCAGCGCCGGCCTTGTTTACTGCCAATGGGAGCGGCACGGGAGCGCCGGCCGGATACTTTTTGCGATACAGAGGTTCTGAGTTGATCCCGAATCAACCGCCGGTGACGGCACCGATTGATTTAGGACCGCCCGGCGATTTGGTCTTTTTGATTCTCTACCTGTCTGGAATTCGCAATGCGCCGGACACGAATCGGGACGGCAATGTCAATGAATCGGTTCGCGTCATTTTGGGAGGCAGCAGTCTTCAGCCCGAATATGCCGGCGCGTCGCCGGATTTGCCCGGCGCGGATCAGATAAATTTGATCTTGCCGCGAACGCTGATTGGGCGCGGACAGGTTTCGCTTTCAGTCAGCAGCGACGGCAAAGCGTCGAATCAGCTTGAATTGAATTTCGCCACGCCGGCAGGGCCGGCTCCGCCGCGCATCAACGGGTTCAGCGAGACGCAGGCACTGGCCGGGCAGACTCTGACCATCAACGGCGCAGGGTTTGCGACGAATGCCCTGGAAAACACAGTGCGGATCGGCGATGTGGATGCGCGCATAGTGCCGGATAAAACCACGCCGACTCAGTTGACGGTGGAAGTTCCGTTCGGCGCGAAAAGCGGCAAAGTCACGGTCAGCAATGCGCAGGGAGAAGGCGTCAGCCCCGATCCGCTGAAGGTCAGGACTTCCATCAGCGGTTTTATCGTGGACACTTCGCCGCAGCCGCAACCGCTGCGCAATGTGTTGATCGTTGCCAAAGTCACCGGTAAGCCGGACGTCATGATCCGAACCACTGACAAAGGCACGTTCGTGCTGCCGGATATGGAACCGGGAACAGCCGCCATTCGCGTGGATGGTTCGAGCGTCAGCGCCGGCCTGCCTTATACGACCTGGGACACCAAACTGCGCGTGCTGCCCAATCAGGACAATCGCTTCGATGCGCCGATTGCCTTGCAACAAATCACCGGCAACTCTTCTTTGTTCGAGCCTGCCCCCTCCGCCAAACCCGCTGAAAAAGGGAAGGACAAAGGCGTTTTCGCCAAAGCCCAGACGCCGATTCGATTGACGGCGGAGGACGTGGTGCTGGAAATTCCCGCCGGCGCGACCATCACGTTCCCGCCGGACGCACAGCCGAAACTGAGTTTGACGCTGGTGGCGGACAGTCGCGCGCCGACCAGATTGCCCGAAGCGATTTTCAGCGAACGGATTGTTCAGATCACTCCGTTCGGCGCAACCATTGATGGTGGCGCGAAGCTGACCTTTCCGAACCGCGACGCGCTGCCTGCCGGCGCGAAACTCGATCTTTACCACTTCGACAGAGACGCGGAAATCAACTCGCGAGACGGGTTCGTGAAGATCGGGACGGCGACGGTTTCCGCCGATGGGCGGCGAATCGAAACCAGCGCCGATGCGATCAAAATCACCAGTTACTTCTTCGTGGGGCTGCGCCAACAGCAGACAACCGCCATCGGGCAGATTGTCGAAAACAACAAGCCTGTG
>CAZRXE010001494.1:0-1591 GCA_964603695.1 uncultured Heliomicrobium sp. | reverse complement strand
TTCCTAACTCTATTCAAGCCATCTTACAAACATACAAGACGTCTTTTGGCCGCCAGTGTATCCATAGCAGTGGAATCAACTATCTTCCACGGTGACACCCGGCTCGAAGCGGCATAGCGGGTTTCACCAGATCGCTCAATTCAAGATTACGGCGCGTAGCGATTGCCCACATCTTTCGTCGTGTTCAGTCTGCGGGCTGAACCCAGAAGTACACGGTGGCAGGCTGCGTTGAGTGGTGAGACGTTCCATTGCCCTGCGCCGGGCAGGCTGGGATGAAAACAACTGGAACCCCTCACTCCTTAATCAGCAGGTCATCGAAGCCCACGTTCTCGACCGAGAACAACTTCCAGCAAGCCGAGCTTCACATCAGCGCGCTCGCTTGCTATTTGGAGGCTGCAATGAAAGTACGGACCCAGTCCAACTCCCTTCTACTCGCGTTCCTTTTTGCCGCTTTGCTTGCGCTCACGAGTTATGCGCAAATCACCACCACGGGCATCCGCGGCATTGTGCGCGACCCTTCCGGCGCGGTCGTTCCCAATGCGACGATCAAGCTGACGGATAACTCCACTGGCATCGAACAAACCACCATTACGTCCAGCGATGGCGGCTTTCTGTTTTCCAACTTACAGTTCGGCGTCTTCAAGCTGTCGGCCAGCGCCACCGGGTTTCAAAATACGGTGATTGCCGCCGTCACGGTGGAATCAGGCCGCACGACCAACGTGTCGGTAGACATGCAGGTTGGCACGGCTTCAGAAACTGTGCAGATTTCGGCGGCGGCGGAACAACTCAACACGACCACTGCCGAAGTCGGTGCCACGATCAATAACAAGCACGTCCAAAATCTGCCGTTCGCCGGACGCGACAGTTTGAATTTCGCCACGTTGATTGCTGGCAGCTCGCGCAGCACCAGTGACCGCAACAGCACCTTCAATGGCTTGCCGAACGCTTCACTCAATATCACGCTCGATGGCATGAACAACAACTCGCAGCGGTTCAAGAGCGGCGGCACCAGCTTCTTCGCTTTCGCCCCGGCGCGCATTGACGCGATTGAAGAAGTCAGCGTCTCCACGACGGGCTTGGGCGCGGACGCGGGCGGCGAAGGCGCGATGCAAATTCGCATGACGACCAAACGCGGCACGGAGCAATATCACGGCAAAGTGCTCTATCAAGGCAGCAACGAATGGCTCAACGCCAATGGCTTTTTCCGCAACCTGCAAGGCCTGCCGCGTAACAAGTCGCGCAACCACAATCCTGTCGGCGCGATTGGCGGCCCACTGGTTCCGTTCTCGCAACGGCTCAAGAAGAAACTGTTTTTCTTTGCCTATTACGAAGCCCAACCGCAACCGTCAACTGCTACTTTCTCGACTCAGTTTCTCAGCCCGGCGGCGCAGCAGGGCAACTTCTCCTATATCGCAACTGACGGCACGACCCGCACGGTGAATCTGCTGAATGTCGCCCGCGCCAACAATCACACCAGTACGATTGACCCGACGATGGCCGGCATTTTGAAAAACATCAACGATTCGCGTGGAGCGACGACGACGCGGCTCATTGACATTCCAGGCGTGGCACCGGGCTTTATGCAGAACAT
>CAZRXE010001493.1:0-4682 GCA_964603695.1 uncultured Heliomicrobium sp. | reverse complement strand
ACTGCCGACATCACCGCAGCGGAAAGGCTACGCATCGAAGGCGCGCTGCAAGGCAAAACGATTTGGGGCGTCGCCAGCGAAGTCTGGCTGGGAGAAAGCCTGCCGCCGCCCGAACAGCTTGCGGAACTTATCCGGCAGGCGTTCGCGCAAACGCGTGTAGCCGCCATCACCTTTTCGCCGGAATTCACTGTCTGTTCCGCTTGCCGCGCGGTTTCGCGTGGACGGCACGAACTCTGCCCGCAATGCGGCGGCGCGCGCGTGGATGGACTGGCGCAGGCCACCAACCGCTACAGCTTCACCTCGAAATGGCCGCGCTGGAAACTCGTCGAACTCGGCCTGCGCAAACCCGAAACTGTGGACACTTGATACGCCGGAACAGTACCGCGCACGTTAGCAAGCGGCTATCTAGTTGAGATAGCCGCTTGCTGATGCGCACAATACTTTTCCAATGCTGGTTTTGGCTTACTCGACCACGACGCGATCACTCGCGCCACGTCCGAAAGTTTCGGGATGGTACATCTCTTCGGCTTTGGTTGGCGGCACAACGAAGTTGCCGGGCGTGGTGGCACGAGCGACATACGAATAGTTGTAGACTCCTTCCCACAACAACGCCGTGAACGCTTCGATCCGTTCGTCGCGCATGTTTTGATGCTCGAACCATTGCCAGGCCCACCAGCCCCAGCGGCTGCTCGCATTCGTGTCTTTGTCGTCGCGCGGAATTCCGCCCGTAACGGCCAGCGCCGGATTCAAGGCTTCAAAACCGGCGGGCATCGGATCAACCAACGCCACGTGATAGCGCCGCGTTTGCGCAAACATCGTCAGCCGCACACGGACGCGCGCGCCGGCTTTGATGCGCCACGAACCGTCTTCCAATCGCCGCACGTCGTTCGGATCGTCCACCGCTTCGTAAGTGCGCGAAACCGTGAAGCCCGCGTCATACGGTTTCAACTGCAAACTGGTCGGCGCGTAGTTCATGCCGATGCGGTAATACAGCCGTCCCGTGCCTTCTTTGCCGAGCGCAAGATTTTGTTGTCCGGGCTGCGCCATCAAATAACTCATCGGAATGTTGATCTGATGGCTGTCCGTCGTGCGGCCACGGTATTCGTAACCGCCCGCAAACGCATCGCCCAGCCAGGCACGCGCCACAAAATTCGGCGTGGCTTTTTCGTAAACCTGGAAGTAACGATCCAGCGCCAACAGGATAAAGGCGTTTTCCTGCGTGTTTTCCCAACGGCCTTTGACGCGGTGGGCCAGCAATCCGCGCACGATCTTCGGAATCAAATCGTTTTTCGGATCATCGCCGATTAAGGCTTCCAGAATGATGCCATCGGCGCGGCGGTTGGAATGCAGCAGCAAATGCGCGCCGTCCGAATACGAAGTCGTGAAATGTGCCGTCCCGGCAGTTTCTTCCGCGCGGTTGGCCAGGTGGCGGCGAATGGCGACAAGCTGCGTTTGCGAACTGGCATCGCCCGACAGCACTGGCAGCAACCAGCCCAGGGCTTCGAGCGGGACTTTTTCCACGCCGCCCGCTTCGGAAATCAACGTGCGCGCTTTGGCAGCGTCGCGGTCGTTCATTCGGTTGCGAACGTAAAGCGCGTACGCCGTCAGCGTGCGGCGAATCTCCGGGCCGTAGTAAGCCGGATACTTGCTTTCGATCTGGCGCAAGTAGACTTGCGACCGTTGAAGCATTTCCGGCGGAACATCAAAGCCTTTTTCCTTCGCCCGCTGCATGGCGTGCGCGACGTGAATGCTGACGTACGGCCACGACTCTTCATTGCGCCGCCAGAAGCCAAATCCGCCATCGTCGTTCTGCAAACCTTTCAGCCGTTCCATATCACGGCTCATCGAAGCGAGCAGCGCGTCGGCGGACGGCAAGCCTTTCGCGTCGAACGCGCCCAGCACATCTTTTAACGCCGCGATGGCCAGCACGCGCGACGAAATCTGTTCGGCGCAATCGTACGGGTAATTCGCCAGATAGATCACCGCGTCGGTCAACGCCTGCAACTGCGTGGACGAAGTCGTGATTTCGAGTCCCCCGAATTGTTTGAACGCATCCGAAGGCGCTTTGACCGGTTGCAAAATCGCGCCGGCGTCCACTTCGCCGTAAGTCGCAAAGGCTTCCGTCGTCGCCGGCGTCCAGACCGGCAAGCTGACTTCCGCCGAATCCGCCCAACGCCCCGAAGCCGCCGCAATCTGGAAGCGCGCCGTGCCGGGTTTGGCGGTCGTCGTCGGGAAGCGGACTTCCACGCGATCATTCGCCGGAACCGTCACGCGACGGCCCGCGCCCGCGATGAGTTGCATGTTCGCGGCGCGCAAGGCCACGTCCACTTCCATCGGATTGTCGGTTTGGTTTTGCACCACGACGGGCAATTCAAACTTGTCGCCGAAATTCAAAAAGCGCGGCGCGGACGGACGCACCATCAACGGCAAGCGCGCCGTAATCGCCGATTCGCCAGTACCGAACTGCTTTTCGCCCGCCACGGCCACAGCCATCACGCGATAGCGCGTCAGGTTGTCCGGTACTTTGACTTTGACCGAAGCACGTCCGTTGGCATCAGTCGGCAAAGCAGGCGCGAACGTGGCCAGCGCGTTGAAGTCAATGCGCGTGCGAATTGGTTGCGCGGCTTGCTGTTCAGGTTCTTCCGCGCGTGCCATTTTCGCCATTGCCATGGGCGGAGCCGGCGAAGCCATTGGGCGAATGCGGTCTGCGGCACCATCAACAATGGAGAAATTTGCCGTTCGGCTTTCCGCCATTCCTTGCTGCCCCTGCTGAGCTTGGCCGATCAACGCATCCGGCTTGGCCAACACCACGTTTCGCCGCAAGTGGTAATCGCTGACATCCGCGCCGCGCTGCGTGTAAAACGTGTTGAGCGGATCGGCCAATTTGTAATTGCTCAGCGCCAGCACGGCTTCGTCCACCACGATGACGGCGACTTCACCGCCCGCGACGGGTTTGCCTGCCGCGTCGCGCAATTCAATATCCACGGTGGTTTCGCCGCCGGGTTCCAGCGCCTTGTCGCGCGGTGTGGCAGCGACGGTCAGTTTTCGCGTGAGCGGCGGAACTGAAAGGTTCAACGTGCCGGAAGCGAAGGCCGGGCGTTTCGGCAAATTGTTTTTGACGTTGCCGGCGTCGTCCGTGCGCGATGCCGCGCCGACCAAATCCACCTGCACGTGCAGGTTCGGCACATAAGCTTCGTTGATCGGAATTTTCAGCGTGTGCGAAGCCGTGGCCATCGTGAAGCGTTCGGTGCTGACCAAACCGGAACGGCGCAGCGTCAGCACGCCTTCCGCCGGGAAGAACGGCGCTTGGACCAGAATTTCCGCCGTCTGGCCGGATTCGTAGTCTTTGCGGTTGGGAATCAGTTCGACTTTTTCCTGCGCCAGATCGCGTTGCGGTTCGGTTTTGCCGCCCGCGACCCACAACGTCGTTTGGCTTTCGTTGCGGCGTTCGCGGTCGTCAATGATCGAAGCCGTCACGCGATAACGCCCGCCGTCATTCGTCCGAAAGCTGCATTGCACGGCGGCGCTGCCGGATTTGACGACGCATTCCTGCGGATTGGTTTCGCGCTCTTTCCATTCGCCGTTTTCAAAGTTCCAGTCAATCAGCACGGCGCGCATGCGGATTTCACGGCCCACAATCAACTTGCCGTCAATGTCCGTGGCGATGGCTTCGACAACTAACGGTTCGCCTTTTTGCACGAAGGTGCGCGGGCTGCGGATGCCGACGTACAGTTCCGACGGATGCACGATGAAGCTGCTGGAACCGCTGATGGCCTGGCGGTTCACGTCCTGCACGGTGGCTTGCGCGTTGATCGTCGTCGCGCGAATCGGGCTGACCGAATCAAAATCAATGCGCACGGTGTGCTTGCCTGCGGCGTCGGTGCGCCCAGCAAAGTTCTGCGTTACGCCCTGGCCGGAAGCTTGGTCGCCCCACCACCACGGCGTCCACGTGCCGAAAATGAAATCGCCTCGATTCGGCGGCGTGTAATTCGTGGGCGTGGCCGTCACTTGCCACTGAGCATCAGCGTTCGGCAGCGCGCCGCCGGCGTAATAATTCGCCGCCGCCGTCACCGTGGCAAAACCGCGAACGAAATGCGGGCCGCTCGCAGCCGCGACTTTGACTTCGTATTCCGGGCGGCGAAATTCCTGCACCTGAAAACCGTGATTGGTTTGGAAACCGGCAAAGTTTTGGGGAACACCGTCGGCGAACAGCGTCACGTTTGCCTGCCCCAGATTCATGGTCGGCGGCAGTTTGAATTTCGTATCGAAGCCGCCCAGCGCATTGACGCGCAGCGAACCTTTCGTGACTTCGTTGCCGCGCGAATCGTACAAAACATAACTGACGCTCTTGACCAACTCGGTCGCCAGACCGACATCGCCCGCTTTGCCGCCGCCGATGCGCCGCAGCCAGCCTTTGACGTGAACCTCTTCGCCAGGGCGATACATTGCGCGGTCGTCCAGCACGTGCCAGGTCAGCCAATCGCTCACCGAACGTTTTTGCCATTGGCTTTGATTACCTTCCCACCAATAAGGGCTTTCGGGCAGTATGGCCAGGTCGTCGCCTTTGCGCGCGATCAAAAGCTTTTGCCCGGTGCTTGCGGGCAAGGCGAAGCGCGCCACGCCGTTGTTGCCGGTCGTCGCCGAAGCTTCCTGTCCCGAAGCGGCTGCGACGACCAAATTCA
>CAZRXE010001492.1:0-8068 GCA_964603695.1 uncultured Heliomicrobium sp. | reverse complement strand
ATCGGTGATGAGATGACCTTTGTTGCGTTTGACGAAGTATTCAAAGTGCGGCGAACCGATTTCCTCTTCCAGTTCCCAGATGAACTTGAAATTGAGCGGCAAGCCGTTCTGCACCGCGTAACGCACGGCCAGCATCGCCGTCAGCGCGGGGCCTTTGTCATCGGTCGTGCCGCGTCCTTCATAACGGTCGCCGACCTTATGAAAGGTGAACGGAGCTTTGTTCCATTCCGAAGGATCGGCCGGCTGCACGTCCAGATGGTTGTAGATGGTGACGGTCGGATACTTTTGATCCTTGATGATGGAACCCATCACCACAGGAAAGCCCGGCGTCGGCACGGGTTCGGCTTTTGCGCCGAGATCACGCAAGTATTGCGAAGCCAGATCGGCGCAACGGCGAATGTCAGGCAAACGTTCCGGTTCGCTGCTGATGCTCGGCGTTTCGACCAATGCCGCCAGTTTGTCTTCAAATTCGTCGCGTGAACTGCGTATGTAGCTGTCTAGGTTTTGGTAGAGTGGTGATTGGTTAGCCATAGTTGTTTTACTGGTTAGGTGATTCGGTAAGTTTTATCAATGTACTCTTCAGCCTCGCTGGCCTCCCAGATCAAGAGTAATTCTTCTCTGGCGCGTCTGATGGATAGTTTTTGCGAAAGTAAAATAAGCCCGTAGAGGATTGCCGGCTAACGAACTCAGCAAAATGATGAGGCATGGTTTTGAAATGGTGCGATACAAGAATCTCTCCCTGTTTCGCTGCTATTTTCAGCACCTTTCCATCCGGCACGCTCAATGAAGGCCGACTGCCGGAGCGGTTTGAAACTCTATCTCCGGTTTGACCAGCAGGTGCGCATCAACGATTAACTCATTCAATTCATTGTCGGCTTGAAACTTGATCTTCATAATTCACTTCGCGAATAGCAGCAGTGATTTTATCAAGCCTTTCGTGAAGCTCCGGATATGTCGCGCGAATTCTTTCGGCAATAACTTTTTCCTCTTCCTCGGTCTTCAGCAAGTACTCGTCTATTTCTGCCTGATGGTCCAAGTAATAAGCCAAGGAACCCAAGACTTGAGCTAATCTGAGAACAGGAAAACTGCGTTGAATGGATTCCGGCGATTGCTTCCTGCGCCAGGCATAACCGATGGAATCAAGCGAAACACGCCCGCCCGCCATCCAGTAACCACCGTCGTGGCATTCGATGTAGGTCTTTTCCAACTGCATTTCCGCAGCTTGCATTGCGTTGTCCTCCACTACGATTTCCGAATACAGGCAATGTAACCGCTTGTCCCAAGCCAATCAACGGTAAAAACGCAGATTGTCGAGTTCCAGCCAGCCGAACTCACCGGCCTTTCGCGCAATCTCGAAACTGAGCATCAACAAATCATCGCCGCGCCAAACGGCATTCGAGCCTTGCACCGTCCGCAGCGAAGCAAAGTCAATCGTGAAGGTTTGCCATTGCGGCGAAGCCTTGAACGGCGCTTGAAAGGTTGCAGTCGAATAAGTCGGCAACAGCAAACGGTAATCGCCGTCGCCGCGCACATCGAACTTCACGCCGCGAAATTCGCGCGCGTCTGCTGGTTCAATCGCGCCGCGATTCAGCGGCAGATTGATGCGTCCGAAAGGGCGATCTTTTTCCGCCATTCGCACGGTGACGGAAAAGGCCTGATTGCTGCCCTCGCGCGCCACTCTGCCGAAAATCATTTTGGAAGCGTCCGTTCCCGCATCGCTGGAATTGACCCACAATGTATCAATCGAACTTCTGCCGTTCGGACTTTCAAAATCATCAAGCACTTCGCGCGCTTTGACGGCGGGAATCGGCGAGATGCCGGGCGCGGCGATGTCGCGCGCCAGCTTGTCGCGGTCGAGTTCGCGCCCGCCCAGAAAGATGTGTTTGACCTTTTCGATGGAGGCGATGTTTTTGAGCGGTTCGCCCGCCAGCAAAACCAGATCGGCCAATTTACCCGGCGCGATGGTTCCGCGTTCGGCGTCCACTTTGATGGCGCGCGCGGCATTGCCTGTGGCGGCGGTGATGGCTTCCAGCGGCGTCAACCCGCCCGCGACCAGCAACTGCAATTCGCGCAAAGTGGCCCAGCCGTGATGCGTGCCGGTAACGCCCGCGTCCGTGCCCGTGCCGAAGGTGATGCCCGCTTTGCGCAGAGCGGCGGTGTTGCGCTGCAACACGCCCCAACGACGGACGCGCGGCGCATCGCCGTTTTCCGCCGAACCAGCAGCAGGTTTGAGCGGCGGATTTTGCGGCGGCACCAGTGGCGGATTCACCACGGCCAGCGCCGCCGGGCCGAGCGTGGTCGCCAGTGTTGTCGAAAGAATGTCCCGCCCACGCGGTTCATAAACAGCTAGCGTCGGCGCGTAAGTTGTGCCTTTTTCTTTCATCAACTTGAACAACTCTTCGTCCGCGTCCTTGTCACCGACACCGTGGGCAATCACGTCAACGCCGGAGCGCGCGGCGATTTTGGCTTTGTCGAGCGTGACGGTGTGCGTCAACACTTCCAGGCCGTTTTTGTGCGCTTCGGCCACCAGCGCCGTCAGCGTGTCTTCGTTCATGCTGGTCATATCGGGCGCAGCGCCGTAGCGCCAGCCATCGGTGAAGACTTTGATGACATCCGGCTGATACGGCACAACGCGGCGCACGGCAGCAACGGCTTCACGCGGCGAGGTCACTTCCAGCGAAAAGAAATCGCCGCGCCCGGCTTCCGCGCCGTGGCCGCCCGGCGTACTCATCCGCGCGGCCAGACTGATGCGCGGCGCTTCAATGACGCCGGTTTTGATGAGCCGCCGCATCGGCTCGAAAGTTTCCGGGTACGTGCCGAAATCCACGACGGAAGTGACGCCGCAATACAAATACGCTTTCAGATTTTTCGGCCAATCGCTGGTCGCGCCACGCACGGAGGCGTAAGGCAAATGCGTATGCAGATCAAAGATACCCGGAATCAGCGTCAAGCCTTCGGCATTGATGACGCGCGCGCCGGCAGGCGGTTTGGCGTCGGCGGGCAAGACCGATTCGATACGTTCGCCGCGAACGACAACCGTCGCCCGGCGAGGTTCCGCGCCCGTTCCGTCAACGACGGTTGCGCCGGTGATGGCGAAAAAATCAGTTTGAGTTCCCCGGCGCGCCCTTCCCATGGAAAAAATGGCGGCGGCCAACAGCGCAATCAGCAACAAGCGATTCATTTGGTCTCCAAGATGAAGTGACAGCTTCAATGAGAAATTGATGGCGGCAGTTTTGGCCAAGTGTCGTCGTCCGTCAATACGCAAACCGCCGATCCACCCGCAAGGCCGCGCGCTGCTCACGGCAGAACGCACGAATCGTAACCCCCAGGGATCTCTTTTCTCGACAGTCATCAAAAAAATCCGACCTATGCGAACGTTCGAGGCCACTGGGCAAGCCCATTAGTCTCTACACAAGTTCTAAGCCCTGAAAGGGTTTAATCCCACCAGCCGCAAGCGGGTGGGATTCGCGTAAGTGAAAAGATTTAGGTAAGGACACGCCGTCAGGAAAGGCAGCGTGCATCGCTGAATGGTTACATTTATCAGACAAACATCGCCGGGCTGACTTCCAGCGAGACTTCGGAGATGCGATCCGCCGGGATGCCCACCAGCCGGGCGTGTTCGAGAATGGCTTCGGGGTTGGGCGCTTCGTATTCACAATAAATTTTTCCCTCGGCTTCGGAAATATAGCTCTTGATCCACACCACGCCCGGCATGTTCGCCAGCACTTCGTTGGACTTTCTGGATGCGGCTTCCAAATCGGCTTTGGAGACGGCACCGACGTTTCGTTCGATGATGTATCTCGGCATTTGTTTCTCCCGAAAAAGTGTTTATGTTCGGCCCGACTGACTAGCGCAGCCGGGCACAGGTTGTTTGTAATTGCCCATCCCCGATTTCCTCGGCAATGGTCAAAGCCTGATGCAATAAATCGTGTGCTTCGTCCGTCGCGGCTTGTGCGGTAGCGACGGCGGCGAGACGCGCGAGCATCCATCCTTCGCCTTTGCGATCCTTGATCTCGCGCCGGATTTCAAGCGAAGCGCGGTAATGGGCCGCTGCTTGGCCATACGATTTTGTTTCGTTGCAGAGGTCGCCCAGTGCAGCCAGCGCATGGCCTTCGAGCAGCCTCTTGCCTGATTCGCGGTGCCGTTGAACCGCTTCCTCAAGTCTGGCCAATGCTTCGTCCGTGCGTCCGAGTCGTTTCAATGTGACGCCGATGCTGTTGAGCATTAGTCCCGCGTGTTTGCGATCATCCAGACGCCGAAATATCTGTAACGCCTGCTCGTAATAGTCCAGCGCACGGTCGTAAGCGGCGCGCTCCCATTCGATGATGCCCATCGTATTCAGCAAATCGCCCTGTGCGGCGGCGTCTGCGCGACCGGCTGCCAGATCGCAGGCTTCCTGCAAATATCCGAGCGCCGCATCTTTTCCGCTCACCTGCCGCCGAGCCAGCCGCGCCAGTTCCTTCAATGCTTCTATTTCGCCGCACGCATCATTCTGTTGCCGGCGCAGCATCCTGATTTTCGCCCACGTCGCCAGGCATTTTTCGTCGCCCGTGCCGGATAGTTCGTAGCTGCGCGCAAGGCCGGTCAACGCCACGATTTCATTTTCAGTGTCTCCCAACTCGGCAAACAGTTCAGCGGCTTCCAGCAGTCGGGGGAACGCCTCGTCAAAACGGCTGAGTGCCATCAGGCGCAACCCGTGAATGCTGAGCGCCGGAGCCAGTTCATTCCTCATCTGAAGGTTGCGATTCAGACTTACCAGGTCGTCACAATAATGCAGACACTCCTCAATTTTGCCCGACTCCCAGCACAGGTTCGCCATGCCTTTCAAAGTGAAGTTCCGATTGTAATGCAAGTAACTATGCTGCACCTGGATTTCGTAGCACTGTTGGTAGTAGCGCAGGGCTGTTTCTACTTCGCCACGGTCGCGGTACACAGTTGAGAAGAAGTAAAAGATGGCGGCCTGATGACTCGGATTGTCTAATTCCTGATTGAGTTCGTCAGCCTCTTGCAAATAGGCTAGCGCCCGTTCCAGTTCGCCACAATTGCGCACAAGTTGAGCCAGATTCATTAGCCCGGCGATGGCTTCCGTCGTATCGTTCAGGACCTGGTTGATTTTCAGCGCCGACTCGTTGATTTGAATAGCCTCTGCCTGCCGCCCTTGATGCCAGTAAAGAAATCCCAGACCGCGCAACGTCTCGCTTTCACCGCGCAAGTCAGCCTGCGCCCGGCACAGCGTCAGCGACTGTTGCAATGGCGCTTCGGCTTCGTCGAGGTGGCCTTGTAAGGTGAGCAATTCCCCCTGCCGCAAATAGACGGTGGGGAGCAAAGCTTGATCGCCGCCCGCATCGAGCAACGACAATAATCGCTCAATGAGAACTTGTTGCCGCTGGCGTAACTCAAGCCGTTTGCATTGCCGTTCCTGTTGCAACAATACGTTTGCCAACATCTGCTTTCTTTCTACGGATGCCGGCAGCTTCACCAACCAGCCTTCGGTTTGCTCGAACCATTGCAACGCTTCGGATAAACGGCTCAACCGGCTCGCCTTCTCCGCCGCCTCGCGTCCGAATTGCACGGCCTTCGGCCAGTTCTCCGCGCGGCTGAAATGTTGCGCCAGTAATTCCAGATGCTCTTCCAGGCGGTCGCGGTACGCCGCTTCCAGCGCCTGCCCGACGGCTTCGTGCAGGCTGCGACGTTGATGCGCCAGCATGCTGTCGTACGCCACTTCCTGCGTGAGTACATGTTTGAAGCGGTAGGCAGGCTCCGGCAGCACTTGCGTCTGTTGAATCAGCCCCAGCGTTTGCAGCTTCTCCAACCGTAGGGAAAGTTCGGCGGTGTCTGCCAGCACGCGCGAGAGAATCGAACGATTGAACTCGCGGCCAATCACAGCGGCGTGCCGAATGACTCGTCGCGCTTCAGTGTCCAGCCGGTCGAGCCGCGTGCGGATGACGGCTTGCACGGTGTCGGGCAAATCCAGTTTATCGAGCGAGCCTTGCAATACGGCTTTCCCGGCGGCGATTTGCACTCGTCCGTTTTCAACCAGCGAACGGCAAATCTCTTCGATAAAAAACGGATTGCCGCCCGTGCGCTGATACAGCAAATCGCTCAAACCTGCGGGCAAATCGTCCACGTTGAGTACGAACTTGATGATGTTGCCGGAGCCGTTGGCATCAAGCGGCGCAAGGTTGAGCCGCGTGTGCGGAATGGAATACAGCCAATCGAATGCGCGTTCGGGACGACAGGTGACGATGAGCAGCAATGGATACGCCGCGAGCATGCCGGCCAGTCGTTTGAGCACTTCTTCCGAACCTTCATCGGCCCAATGCCAGTCTTCGAGAAAGATCACGGCCGGCGCATTTTTGGCCTTCAGCGTGAAGAGCGCAGCCAATGCTTCACGGATCGCCACGCGCAATTCTTCGCCTTGCATCGAATCGGGGAGCGGATGCTCTTCGCTGGCGAGTGAAAGCAGGTGCAGATAAACGGGAATGTAAAATTCCAGATTCGCGTCAATCGCCCGAATACTTGCGATGGCCTGCGTCAGCAACTGCGCGGGCG
The DNA here is from genome assembly GCA_964603695.1 of uncultured Heliomicrobium sp. Lineage (GTDB taxonomy): Bacteria > Acidobacteriota > Blastocatellia > RBC074 > RBC074 > RBC074. The sequence goes on along the minus strand of CAZRXE010001492.1, from coordinate 1,516 downwards.
TGTCGCCTTCGCGCAGGTTCAGCGTGTCGCGCAGCAGGTCAATGAAGGGCAGATACGGAATGGCGCTTTGATAGGCCTGGCAGCGCCCCTGCAAGATGGTAAGGACCTGTTGATTGAGGCCGCGCTGAAATTCGAGCAGCAGGCGGCTTTTGCCTACACCCGCTTCGCCGATGACGGTGGCGAGTTGTCCTTCGCCGCCGCGTGCTGCGGCCAACGCCCGATGGAGTGCGCCGAGTTCGTTGTCGCGTCCGGTGTAGCGGGTCAGCCCGCTTTGCGCAGCAGCTTCGAGTCGCGTGAGAACGCCTGATTCTTTCAGGATGCGATAGACCGTGACCGGTTTGGTTTTCGGTTTGATGGGAAACGGCCCGCCGGTTTCAGACTCGAAGAACGACGCGACCAGCCGATGCGTTTCCTGACTGATGAGCACTTCATCCGCTTCGGCAAAGGCGACGAGCTTTTCGGCGGCATCTATCGCTTCACCGCTTACCTTGCGTACCCCGCTGCCTGAATTGCCGCTCTGCGCTTGCGTGACCAGCGCGCCGGTGCTGACGCCCGTAGCCATTTGCACCGATTCTCCGATGCGTCTTTCCGCGTCTGCGCACAATTCGCGCACGCGAGCGTGGACTGCCAATCCAGCTCGCACTGCGCGCAGATAATCATCTTCGTGCGAGGAAGGCAGACCGAACAGCGCAACCATCTCTTTGTCCGCGAACCGTTCCAACATGCCGCCGTAGCTTTCGATGATTTCAACTGCGGCCTCTTTAATTCGACCGATGATTTCCTCAACCTCGGTTGGCGAGAGATGTTCGACCAATGCCGCGTAACCGGAAAGTCTGGAACAAAGCACCGTCGCCTGTCTTCGTTCGCTTTCGGGTTGGGCGCTCAAGCTTCTTGTTTGCAGCGCACGCTCCGGCAATTCCAACGCGCCCGGCAGCAGTTGGATTTTAGGCGCTGAAAGAGCGCGCCCACACTTGCCGCAAAAAGCGCAACCAGCCAGATTTTCATGTCGGCACGAAAGGCACTGGATACGATGCTGATTGGCGCTTGATTCGATTTGCCGCTGGAAACTTTTCAAATCGAACGACAGGATTTGCACGGCCTGATAACGCTCGTCACGGTCTTTGCGCAGCGCCCTGCTCACAATGCGCTCCAGCTCAGGCTCCGTTTCAGGCAGATGGCGCGAGAGCGGCGCAGGTTCCGCGATCAAGATCGCGGCGATTACGTCACTCGCTGTCGCCCCCTCAAACGGCTTACGTCCGACAATCATTTCGTAAAGCATCACGCCCAGACTGAAAATGTCCGTCCGCTGATCCACCTTCAATCCGCGCGCCTGCTCCGGCGACATATAGCTGACAGTGCCCATCACCACGCCGGACTCCGTGCTCGTACTCAAATCAGCCGCTTCCGGCGCTTGCACGTCAGCTATTGCCACCGGCTCTGCGATCTTGGCCAAGCCGAAGTCGAGTACCTTAACCACGCCGTCGCGACGCACCATTACGTTCTCCGGCTTGATGTC
>CAZRXE010001491.1:0-2300 GCA_964603695.1 uncultured Heliomicrobium sp. | reverse complement strand
CTGGGATGAAATATATCAATCTGCCGATGAGCGACAAAGAATATCCGTCGGCAGATGCGGCAGATAAGTTTCTTTCGCTGGTCAACGACAAAGCCAATTGGCCGGTCTATGTTCACTGCGCGGGCGGTCGCCATCGCACGGGAGCAATGACCGCTATCTTTCGTATGAAAGTTCAGGGCTGGGATATTGACCACGCTTACGACGAAATGAAGGGTTACGATTTCTACACCCGCTGGGGCCACAAAGCTATGAAAACTTTCGTCTTTGATTACTACAAGGGACTTGTTCAACGCGGCGAAAATCAAAAACATCAAATGGCGGAATCAGTCGTTCAAGTCGTCGAGAAAAATCAATAACTCTTATCAAAAGGGCGCACCTCTTCGGTGTGCCCTTTTCTCATAAGCCCTGCCAGACCCCTGACAAGTGGCCATTTATGGCCATCGTTGCCTGTCTCACAACACGAAATCTGAACAGCGCGTCCCTCGCTTATAGGCTGTTCCAAACTCAAAAAACTTGTTACGGAGAATATTGTATGAAACGACGAGAGTCTTTCCTTCAATGGGTTCAGGTGTTTTCTAATCAGCAGTCATTATTTTTCCTGTTCACATTATGTTGCACGTTGGCATTGAATGCCGGAGTTCAAGCTTCTGCCGACAGCAAAAAGCATAAAGAAAAAACTTCGGAAGAAGTCGAAGTCAAAAACTTCGGCAGCGTCAACGACCATCTTTTTCGCGGCGGACAGCCGGAAGAAGAAGAGTATGAGCAACTGGCGGCCAACGGTATCAAAACCATTATAGATTTGCGTGACGACGCAAAAAGCAAAGCCCGCAAACTGGCCGAACGCGCCGGAATGAAGTACATCAATCTGCGCCTGGACGACAAAGTCCCGCCGACCATGCAGCAATCCAACCTGTTTCTCAGCTTGGTAAATGACCGAACCAACTGGCCAATCTTTGTGCATTGCGCTGGCGGACGACATCGCACCGGGGTCTTGATTGCGGTTTATCGAATGGAAATTGACGGTTGGAATGCCGGTCAGGCTTACGAAGAGATGAAGGACTTCAAGTTCTACTCACGATTTGGGCACGGCGACATGAAAGATTACGTCTTCGACTATTACCGAAAGATGACTGAAGCACGTTTGCAGAGTGCCGCTGCCCCTGTGTCTCGTGCGCGTCAAAATGCCGAAGCGGAGCGGAAATGACGAAGGGCGGCTATTTTTTGTACTGCTCAAGTTTTCGGTAGAGCGTTTTTCGGCCAATGCCCAGCAACCGCGCGGCTTTGGCTTTGTCGCCGCTGGTGTAAAGCAGCGTTTGATTAATCATCAATTGCTCCACGTCTTCCATTTTCATCGGGACGTTGAGTTCAATTCTGGCCGCCTGGTCGGGCGTGGATTGCGCGCGGATGGTTTCCGGCAAATCCTGTTCGTTGATGACTCGGCCGGCGGCGACAATCACCGCCCGTTCCACACAGTTTTCCAACTCACGCACGTTTCCCGGCCAGGGATAAGTCTTCAGCATTCGCAAAGCCTGATCGGAAATTCCCGCCACACGCTTGCCGCTTTTTTGCTGGAAGCGTTCGATGAAATAGGCGACCAACTGTTCGATGTCGTCCGCGCGTTCGCGCAGCGGCGGCAGGACAATCGGATAAACATTCAGCCGGTAAAACAAATCGCGCCGAAAGCGGCCTTCTTCGATTTCTTTTTCCAGGTCTTTGTTCGTGGCGGCGATGACGCGCACATCTGTTTTGATGACTTCGTTGCCGCCGACGCGCGTGAATTCGCCGTCCTGCAAGACGCGCAGCAAACTGACTTGCGCGGCCAAACTCATTTCGCCGATTTCATCCAAAAATAGTGTGCCGCCGTTGGCTTCTTCAAACCGTCCGATGCGCCGTGAACGTGCGTCTGTGAATGCGCCGCGTTCGTGACCGAAGAGTTCCGTTTCCAACAAGGGTTGTGGAATCGCGCCGCAATTGATTTTGACGAAGGGCCGCGACGCTCGCCGCGAATTGAATTGCAGCAAACTGGCGATCAATTCCTTGCCCGTGCCCGATTCGCCTTGCAGCAGCACGGTCGTGTTGCTATCGGCGACGGATAAGGTCATTTCAATCGCCCGGCGAATTTTGGGTGCGGAACCGATGATGCGTTCGCCAGCGCGAGCGTCGTTCAATTCGCGTTTCAGGCGAATGACTTCCGCCGCCAGCCGATCTTTTTCCAGCGCGATGGCCACCTGACTGGAAATGCCGTTGAGTACCTGCACGTCGTATTCGGAAAACTTCGCCGTTTCATTAACCCAGACCAG
>CAZRXE010001490.1:0-2167 GCA_964603695.1 uncultured Heliomicrobium sp. | reverse complement strand
GGCGAAGGCAGGTAGCGCGCATCGCCTTCGATGTTGGATTTGGCGTTTGCGCCAGGCACGCCGCGCGTGATCGTTCCCGAATTGCAGGAATCGAAAACAAACACCGCCATTCGTCCCGCCAATTGCTGCGTCAGCTCATCCAGTTCGTCATCCAGGATGACGTTGACGAAGCCGTCGCCGCGCCAGTTCACGTCGTAAGGCGCCAGGACTTCGTCCATTCCGTCGGTTTCATCGCCGTTCAGGTCTTTGGTTTGCGAACCGTGGCCGGCGTAAAGAAAAAAGACGCGGTCGCCGGGTTGCGTGCCTTCGATCAGCCAGCGGCGGAATTCGTCGCGGATGCGCTGGGCGGTGGCTTCCTTGCCGAGCAGGCAGAACACCTCGTCGTCCGCGAAGCCGTATTGAGACTTGATGAATTTGGCCGTCTCGGTGGCGTCTTCTTCCGCGCCGCGCGTCGGTTTAACGGCCGGATTTTGTTGGTAGAAGTTGACGCCGACCAGCAAGGCGCGGCTTTTCGGTTGGCGGGTTTGCGCGCGGTGGCCGGTCGGCTGACTGAGCAGCAAAGCCGCGAGCAGTGTGAACATCAGGCTTGTGAGAAGAAGTTGTCTCATTATCAATGTTCCTTTGAGAGTTTTTTGTGAGGGAATCGGAACAGGCTTCAGTCTGTTCCACTGTTTATCGGTGATTCAGGACGATCAAAATGCCGATTCGTTGTTTCAGTCGCTGGACGCTGCCGACGGCGTAATAACCGTCTTTCAATTGCACTGGGTGCAAATCGCGGCCATTGGCCAGTGCTTGATCGCTTTCTTCGTGGCTGAGTTCATCGCCTTCGCCGAGTGTGCGTCCGCCGGGTTCGACGATCACCACGTCGGTTTCGATTTTCTTGGTTGCCGTTTTCGGCGTGGCTTTGGGTTGCGGTCTGGCGGGGTGTTTGACCGGCGCGGCTGAGGAAAAGGTGAAGACCAGTTTTTCCTCGCCGGGCGTATTGTCGAACTCGAACCATTGATCCGGGGCGGCGGGGACGGTGTATTTGTTTGAAGCGGCGACGGCGGCGTAGCTGCTGCGCACCGGGTAGAGTTTCTTGATTTGACCGGAAGTTCCTGCGTTGTAAATGGCGACGTAGGCCGCGAAGTTCACCTCGAAATGGAGTTTGACCTTGTCGCCGGCGGAAAAGCTGGTGTTGAGAGGTACGAAACTGCGTTGACCGTCGCGCAACAGTTCCAGGCTGATTTTCGCGCCGGGTTGGCCTTTGGCGGCGTTGGTGGTCGCGTAGCTGGTGAACAGGTCGCGGGCTTGTTCGTCTTGGGCGAACGCTGGAATGTGGCCGGACAAAATTATGGTCAGGGCGAAAAACAGAATGCTTATGAATTTTGGTTTCATTGCGAGTCTCCTTGATGAGATGTGTTGTTGTCGCGCCGCGCGTTGCGAGTTTTTTTCGGATTTCACTGGCTAGAGCGTAGGTTGGCGGAAAAACGGCTCACGCAAACGAAAAAAAACTTTTGTTACTTCGGTTCCAGGCGTAGCGGCACGAATGCCCAACCAGGTAGTTGTTTGTCTTCAACGATACTGACGCGTTCGGCAAAAGGTTTGAAACCGGGGCATTCCAAACCGGCCAGATAATCGCCCGGCGGCACGCGCTGTTCCTTGATGGGTTTCGCTGTGCCTTGCGAATTGACTTCTTCGCGAATAATCAAGGCGTTTTCGGGCGTGACGGTTGCGGGAAGCGTTTTCACTTCCGGTTTGAACAGGGCAAAGCGGCAATAATTGAAGGTCATCTCTTTCGGCCTTTTGATTGCCAACTTCAACGCCAAACCGGTGACAGCCGTCGGGGTTGCGGTAGGAGTTGGCGTTGTCGCGGGAGAAAGCGGGACAGGTCGAAACACATACGCTGCAATTGCAATGGCTGCGGCGGCGACAACGCCTGCCGCAGTCAACACTATTTTCATTGAGCCGCCGGACTTTTTCGTCGCAACGACAGGCGACCCGGGCTGCACACTTGGCGGAACCGGGGCGACTGGCGGACTGGTCGTGCCGAATGTGTTGGGTTTGGTGGAGGTCGTGGACTTAGCGAGGCGATCTTGACGGTTTTCCGTGGTTTGATTCCAGGCCGCCGTTTTTTGTTTAAAGACCTCTTCCAGCGCGGCGGCGAATTCCGGCGCGCTTTGTTGGC
>CAZRXE010001489.1:0-3223 GCA_964603695.1 uncultured Heliomicrobium sp. | reverse complement strand
CAGTGCGCCGCGATTGGCGTATCGCTCAAGCTTGGCTGCAACTGCAATTGAGCGCCACTAAATGACTCCTGCCCAATGACTCCTGACAAATGACACCAGCCCAAATGACTCCTGAACGCTATGAACTCATCGGCGAACTTTTCGATCAGGCGCTGGAACTTGTGCCGGGCGAACGAAGCGCCTTTTTGTTGCGGGTTTGTGAAGGGGATGGCGAGTTGCGCGAGATGGTCGAAAAGATGTTGGCGCAGCACCGCGCGGACGACGAATTCCTGGCGCAACCGGCGCTGAACGTGGCCGCGACGCTGCTGGCGCAACATCAAGATGCTTCGCTGGCGCAGGTTTCGCTGGCGGGGCAAATCATCAGCCGCTACAAAATTCTTTCGCAACTTGGCGCGGGAGGCATGGGCGAAGTCTGGCTGGCTGAGGATGCACAACTGAATCGCAAGGTGGCGCTGAAACTGTTACCAGACAAATTCGCTGGTGAGCCTGCAAGTCAGTCTGCCAGAAAGTCTGAAAGCTCGCGCCGCTTTGAAACAGAGGCCAAAGCCGCCAGCGCCACCAGCCATCCAAACATTGTCACGATTCACGAAATCGGAAAATGGGAGAGAACCTATTACATCGCGCAGGAATACATCGAAGGCGAAACGCTGCGCAGCCTCATCAATCGGGGGCCGATTCCGCCGCTCGAAGCCCTGAACATCGCTTATCAAATCGCCAACGCGCTGGCCGCAGCCCACGCCGCAGGTGTCATCCACCGCGACATCAAGCCCGAAAACGTCATGGTGCGGCCTGATGGATTTGTGAAAGTGCTGGATTTTGGTTTGGCACGCATTCAGCCGGTCGAGACAAATTCCGACAACACTTCTAACGTCAAGACGCCTTCGCAAAACACTGCGTCGGGCGTGATTCTGGGCACAGTCAGTTACATGTCGCCCGAACAAACCCGTAGTGAAAAACTGGATTTCCGCAGCGATCAATGGAGCCTGGGCGTCGTGCTCTATGAAATGCTGACGGGCCGTCGTCCATTTCATGGCAACAGCATGCCGGAAATTTTCGTCGCCATCCTGGAACGCCAGCCGACACCATTGACCGAATCCCTGGCCAATCTGCCCGTGCAATTGAATCGAATCTTAGACAAGCTGCTGGCCAAAGACCGGGAACAGCGGTACGTCTCATCCGCTGAATTAGCCGATGAACTAAAACGAGTTCACCACCGTTTGGAACTCGACGCCGAACGCGAGTCCGGCGCTGATTGGCGCGATGGGCAGGATCGTTCGCCCGCGCCAACATCGTTCGGGGCATCGTCTGGCTTGGCGGAGCGAGGGCGGCAGGTGAAAACGCACAAAGCCCGTTTGGCGATTGTCGCCCTGATTCTTTTCGCACTCGTTTCGGCTGCCGCATATCTGCTTCTTCGCGCTCCTACTAGCGTTCCTACTGGCATTTCTGCCAGCAATGGTGCCATTGATTCGATAGCGGTTCTTCCGTTCCGGAATCTCAGCGGGAACAAAGACCTGACCTATCTTTCTGACGGTCTGAGCCAGAGCTTGATTGACCGGCTTTCAGAGTTGCCGCAACTGAAGGTGATTTCACGCAATTCCAGCTTTAAGTTTCGGGAAGAAAATATTGACGTGCGCAGCGTTGCGGCTCAGCTAAGTGTGCGGGCCATTTTGACCGGCAGCGTCACGCAGGTTGGCGAAGACATTGTGATCCGGTTCGACCTCACTGATGCCACTGACGACCGGCATATCGCCGGAGGCCAATACCAACGAAAACCCGGCAATATCATCAGTGTTCAGCATGAGATCGCGCAGGCCGCGTCCGAGAAACTGCGGTTGAAACTTTCTACCTCTCAAACCCAGCGCCTGATTGAGAGCAACACCGAGAACTCCGAGGCATATCGTTATTATCTCAACGGTCTGGTAGATCTGAACGGCCCGCAGGACTTTCGAGGCAAAGCTCTGGAGTATTTTGAAAAGGCAGTCTCGCTTGATTCCGGTTTTGCCGCCGCCCATGCAGAGATCGCCTGGGTTAACTGGGTTCGAGCTAACGGCAGCGGCAACCCACAGGAACTGATCCCCAAAGCGAAAGAGGCGGCAGACCGAGCCTTGGCATTAGACCCTAATCTTGCGAAAGCTCATGTCCTGTTAGCTATGATGAAGGAGTATGAATTCGACTGGTCGGGGGCAGAGAGAGAATACTTGCGGGCTATTGACCTAAGTCCTAACTTCGATTTTGCGCAAATCAATTATGCACTCTTTCTTTCGGTCATTGGGCGGCAGCGCGATGCGCTGGCGACGCTCGAACAGCGGGGAACTCGTGATCCGATCAATCAGCGTTTGGTGCTGCTCCAGAAGGGGATGATCCTTTCGCAAGGTAGAAAGTTTGACGAAGCGATTAGAACACTTCAGGAAGCTCAAGCCGTGGAACCGACCAATGAAGTTCCGCCGTTTTTTTCAGGCTATGTCTATGCCGGAAAGGGTTTGTACAACGAGGCCGCCGCGTATTACAGAAAATCAGTCGCCCTGCTCGGTGGGGAAAAGAAATACAGCCAGCCTCTGGTTTATCTGGCGGCGACTTACGCTCAAATGCCGGAAAAACGAAACGAGTCCCGCGCGATCCTGGCACGGATCGAAGCAATGAGCGGATACAACTCACCAGCCCTGTTGGCAGCCGTTTATTCGGCGCTTGGTGAACCTGACAAGGCAATGGAGTTGCTGGAGCAGGCTTACATTAACCGCGATCTACTGCTGCGTTACGTGGGAACCGGCTACGAATATGACGGACTTCGCGCTGATCCGCGATTCAAAACGCTGTTGAAACGTCTGAACCTGCCCGAATAGAAACTGATCTATTTCTCCTCCTCTGGAACTTGAACAACTTCCAGATTGAGAATTGCCTGCTCAATCTTGCGAACAGGCTCAGTAAATGCCGGCTTTGATCTGATAACTTCCACCTTCAGAGTTGCTATCGTTGAACCATCGAATATGTCCTGAGCAGTAGCTTCGGTTTTCGGCGCATGCGTAAAGCCGTAAATGTCTTGATGGGACTCAATGTTCTTCCACAACTTCAAACTATCAAAGAGCTGATTCGAGCCACCACCGCCCATCTTGGAATCCTGTGACCCGGCAATCTTGAAATCCTGTGTACCGGCGATCTTGGAATCCTGTGAACCAGCGATCTTGGAATCCTGTGAACCGGCGATCTTGGAATCCTGTGAACCGGC
>CAZRXE010001488.1:0-2993 GCA_964603695.1 uncultured Heliomicrobium sp. | reverse complement strand
GGCATCGCCGTGCCGACGACAGTGCCTTCCAGCGAAGCCATCAGGATGCTGAGCGAGACGCCGATCAGGGCGATGACGGTTCGTAAAGTGTAGGTTTTTTCGGTGGGTAATTCCGTTGCAGGTAAACTCATTGGTTGGTTTTTGTGGGTTACGCCTTGCTCAAAAACTTTCGGACGGCGTTTTGGCAATCAGGCGTCAGCCGCGCGATGACATTCATTTCCGCCCCGGCGCGAATGGCTTGCTCAAAGCTCATCGAATCAATTTGGTATAGCAGATGTTTGGTCAGCATCAATGCCGACGGACTCAAAGAAGCGACTTCGGCGGCGAACTTTTCAACTTCGGCTTCGAAGTCTGTGTCGTCGCAAACGCGGTTGATAAATCCAATGCCGGCGGCTTCTTCCGCCGAAAAGGTTTTGGCGGCGGCCAGAATTTCAAAAGCGCGTTTTTCGCCCAGGTTGCGCCGGGCGATGGACATGACTATGGCCGGCACAAAGCCAATTTTGGTTTCGGTGTAACAAAACTGCGCCGAGCGCGCCGCAATCACCATATCGCAAGCCGACGCCAAGCCCGCTCCGCCCGCCAACGCGCGCCCATGAACGGCTGCAATGATTGGTTTTTTCAGCCGCCGCATGGCAATGAACAGTTCGGCCATCTGCGATGCGCCTTCCAGGTTTTCTAAAATCGAAGCCTGCACGGACTTTTCCAGTTGCGACAAATCCGCGCCGGCGCAGAAGTCCTTGCCCGCGCCGACGAGTACAACGACGCGTACTTGTTCGTTGGCTTCGGCGGCCAAAATTGCCTGGCGTAGTTCGGCCAGCAATTGATCGTTCAGCGCGTTGCGTTTGTCAGGCCGATTGAGCGTGACGAACGCGATGTTGTTTCTCACTTGATGGAGAATTTCTTTGAATTCAGCCACGGTTTGTCTCCTTTGGTGATTGTTGTCTCGCGAGTCATTGTTGATGAGCGCAAGCGGATTTGTCCAACGGGGCGTTCGGCGAGGCGTTCTGCTTGGTTGACCGATTCCGAAAGCATCCTGTAACGTGCGCGCGTCTTTCCTGGACGATCCAGCACAAAATTCAATCACCATCTCGGAGGAATTCTTCATGAAGTTCAGAACCGGCCCTGCATTGTTTATTTCGCTGATAGCGTTGTCGTTGGCGGCATCGTTCGTTCGCGGAAGCGCCGCGCAGGGCGAAACCCGCGAACGCGAAATCGCGCAGACCGTGGAAAGCCTGCGCCAGAAATTGATCGAACAGCGTCGCGACTTTCACATGCATCCGGAGCTGTCGAACCGCGAGGAGCGTACGGCCAAAGCCGTTGCGGAACGCTTGCGCGCGCTCGGATTGGACGAGGTCAAAACTGGCGTGGGCAAACACGGCGTGGTGGCGTTGCTCAAAGGCAAACTTCCGGGCGATGTTGTCGCCGTGCGTGCGGATATGGATGCGCTGCCGATTCTGGAAACGATAGATGTTCCTTACAAATCGAAAAACCCTGGCGTTAAACACGCTTGTGGCCACGACGTGCATACGACGGTTCAATTGGGCGTCGCCGAAACCTTGAGCAAGATGCGCGACCACATTCGCGGCAATATCAAATTCATCTTTCAACCCGCCGAAGAAGGCGCACCGGCGGGCGAACGCGGCGGCGCGCCTTTTATGATCGAAGAAGGCTGCCTGGAAAATCCGCGCCCCTCGGCGATTTTCGGTTTGCACACGTTGCCCACGATTGAAGTCGGCCAAATCGCGTATAACTCTGGGCCGTCCATGGCTTCGTCGGATCGGTTTACGATCACGGTTCGCGGCAAAAAGGTTCACGGCGCGTATCCGCACGACGGCGTGGACACGGTTGTCGTCGCGGCGGAATGCGTCACCGCGCTGCAAACCATTCGCAGCCGCCGCATCAACACCCAGGAACCTTTGGTCATTACCATCGGCAGCATTCATGGCGGTAACCGGTACAACATCATTGCCGACGAGGTGAAAATGGAAGGTACGATGCGCACCTTAAATGAAGAAGTCCGCACCAAATCCATTGAAATGATGAAACAAACACTGGCTGGAGTTACTTCGATTTATGGCGGAAGCTACGAAATCGAGTTCGGGCATAACAACCCGGTAACATACAACGATCCGGCATTGGTAGAAGCTACTTTGCCGGTAATGAAACGGATTGTCGGCGAGAAAAATCTATCGGTTCCCAGGCCGCAGATGGGCGCGGAGGATTTTTCGGCATATCAGAAAGTTATTCCCGGTTTCTTTTATTTCCTCGGTGTAGGTAATAAAGCAAAAGGAATCACGGCGATGTATCATACGCCGGAATTCGACGTTGACGAAGAATGTTTGGTGGTTGGTGTCAAGGTAATGGCAAATGTATTACTTGATTACCTGGATGGTAAAGCGGGCAAGCAGTAAGCGTCATTAGAAAAAAAAGCGGATGAGGCCTCTCCCCTGCAAGCGGCCTCATCCGTAATCGCCATCGCGCCACCCCACACTACCCTACTGGCGCGACAGTGGGAAAATAAATAGAACAGGTCAGAACAAAATGTTAAATAACAAAATCCTAGTATGCGTGCGAAACCGTTCGGGAGAGGGTTTGCGGCGGCAAGCTGCCGGGACAAGCAGGAATGCGCCGGATGGAACTAATCTGGTGTAGACGGTCGGTTACTCAGTAGCTCTAACACGGTCGGAGTGAGGTAAAGCGAAACGCTCTGTTGTGGAGATCGGGCGCGGTCCCGCACGCAATTTATAAAAACACATACCTTTTCAATGATCCTGATCGGTAACTTGCCAGGTTTACCTTTTGCCGTAATCAACTTGCAGCGATGATTGAAGACGCTGCTGAAACACTTATCCGAAGAGTCTGGTCACACTGCTGCTGATGATGAAAACTCTATACTTCTACAGATCAGCTTGGTGCCAAACCTAACTTCGTTACTGCTTGTCGAGATTGTTATTAAGATTTGTCGGTGATGGACTTGCTTCCGACGTAAGGAG
>CAZRXE010001487.1:0-3601 GCA_964603695.1 uncultured Heliomicrobium sp. | reverse complement strand
GCCGGAAGTCAGCGAGTTCGGCGAAATCGGGGCAGGCGTTTTTGTCGCCAGATAAGTCGCCACGGCAATGATGATTGCGGCCACGCCCGCGCCGCTCCATTTCACTGCCGGACTCAAGCCGCCTTGCCGAACCGGATTTTTGACGATTACCGGTTCGGGTTTGGGCGGCGGAATGGGTTCGGGCGCGGGATTTTCCACCGGCACGGTGCGGCGAATGGGCGGCGGAGGTTCAGGCTTGGCGGGTTGTGGCCGTGGCGTCAATGCTTCGCGCATTTCCACGGCGGTTTTGAACCGTTGCTCCGGGTTTTTGTCCAGAGCTTTGGCGACGATTTGCCGCAAGCTTTCGGGAACATCGGCGGGCAAGGGCGCGGGGTTTTCGTTCAAAATCGCGCCGTAAAGTTCCGGGATGTCCGCACCATCGAACGGCAATCGCCCGCTCAGCATTTGATAAAGCAGGACGCCGACCGACCATAGATCGGTTTGCCGGTTGCGTTTGCGCTTGAAGGCTTCGGGAGCCATGTAAGCCGGCGTGCCCGCGCTTTGTGCGGTGTGGCTGGTGGATTTCATCACCCGCGAAATGCCGAAATCCGCCAGACGCGGCGTCGAACCGGAAAGCAAAATGTTTTCGGGTTTGATGTCGCGATGAATGATGTCGCGTTCGTGCAGATGTTCCAGGCCGGAGAGAATGCCCAGCGTCATCTTCACCGCCGCAGCGAACGAAGGCGCGCGTCCGCCGTAAAGTTTCAGCCAGTCTTTGAGCGAGCCGTCGGGTGCGTATTCGCTGGCGATGACGACGTGTTCGTCGTAAAGGCTGGCTTCCAGAATCGGCAGCACATTGGGATGTTTGCCGGCGGCGACCCAGATCGAAGCTTCCTGGCGAATGGCTTCGAGGTCTACGTCGTCGTCGAGCGGGATTTTGAGCGCGACTTCAGTGGCGGTGACGGCCACCAGCGCGGCGACGTTCCTGGCCAGCCAGACTTCGCCGAACGAACCTTTGCCGAGTTTGCGAATGAGTTGATAGGGGCCGATGCGGTCATTGGGTTTGGGCATCCGGGTTTACCTCTGCACGATTGTTTTTGTGATTTGGCCTTGCGGCAGCGGACGCGCGGGTTATAGCACGAGCCTGCGGAAGCTCACCAGACGAATCCCGGGCGGGGCTGGGTTCGCGCTTGAATGGCAAGGATTCAGGCTGCCGCCTGGCTTCGCGGGTGGGAAAAGATGGTGTGCGCCATCGCCGACTGACGCGCGAGGTACATCCGCGCGCGTCAGTCGGCGGTTTTTAGTCGGCGATTGATTGATAGGTCAGCACGCGGAATTCCGAACCGTATTCCAGGCCGGTGTGGGGCAGAATCTGGATCATGAAAATGCCTATCAGTTGTTCCTGCGGATCAATCCAGAATTTAGTGCCTGCCGCGCCGCCCCAGTTGTATTCGCCGGGCGAACCCATCATTCCGGCTTCGCCCGGAGATTTGCTGACGGCGAAACCGAGTCCGAATCCGTTTCCGGCGCTCATTCCCGGAATGCCACCCAGATGGTCGCTGCTCATCAATTGCACTGTCTTGCGGCTGAGCAGGCGTTTGCCGTTGTACTGTCCATTGTCCAGCAGCATTTGGCAAAAATGCAGGTAATCGTAAGCCGTCGAAGTCAGCCCGCCGCCGCCGGAGAGCATGCCTTGTGAACTGAGCAAGTCCGGCACGGCGTTCGGGAATGCGTCGTAACATTCCTGTCGCGTCGCGCAAGTCGGCGAAGGCGCGAGCTTGCCTTCTTTGGTGATGGTGTAGAGTTTGGCGAAGCGATCTTTTTTGTTGGCCGAAACGACGAACGCGGTGTCGTTCATTTCCAGCGGCGTAAAAACGCGCTCCTGCAAAAATTGATCGAAAGGTTTGCCGGACAGGACTTCGATCAATCGGCCTTGCACGTCCACCGAAACGCTGTAATGCCAGCGCGTGCCGGGTTCGTATTGCAGCGGAATCTTCGCCAGGTCGGTGACGAAATCAGCCAGATTCAGTTGGCCCAGGATTTTGGCTTTGCGGTATTCGCGATCCACCAGCGTGTCGCCGAACACGCCGTAAGTCAGTCCCGCCGTGTGACGCATCAAATCGCGAACAGTGATTGGGCGTTTGGCCGGGACGGTTTTCATGACGGGCTTGCCGGTTTGCGGGTCTTTTTCCTCGACGGCAATTTGCATCTTGGCGAATTCGGGCAGGTATTTGGCGACCGGATCGTTGAGCTGAAATTTGCCTTCTTCGTAAAGCATCATCAAGGCGACGCCGGTGATGGGCTTGGTCATCGAATAGATGCGATGAATCGTGTCCATCTTCATGGGCTTGCCGGCTTCGACATCGGCCAGGCCGAAAGTTTCGGCATAAGCGATTTTGCCTTTGCGCGCGATCAAGCCCGAAGCGCCGGGGATGCGTTTTTCGGCGACGTGTTTGCTCATCACCGAGCGAATGTGCGCCAGACGATTGGCGGACATTCCGACTGTTTCCGGCGCAACGGTTGTCGGATCGCCGCCGGAATTGCCCGCAACCGGGCCGAACAATGGAGCAATAGCCAGCGCCAGCATCAACGCCGACAGGGAAAACAACAGACGTTTCATGGTTCCTCCAAAGAGATGGCCGCGAAAACTTCGCCCGGCGGGCGACGTTGAACGGCGGTTCTATAGACATCAAGAAAAAGGTGTACCGCAGACTGTTAGTCTGCGGAGGCGCTCTCAGGCAAGATTCTTCTGATTTCAAAAGCTCTTTCTCGCCGCGACTACAGCCGACTGTCAGTCGGCTGTACATTCGACTTGTTACAGCAAACAGGCGCGGAAAATCCCGAATTCGATTTCGAGAAAATCAGAACGTCGCAATCGGATTGAGCGGCGATCCGGTTCCGCCTGTAATCGGCAAAGGCGCGGCGGTCAGCAAAAACGTCCAGCGTTTGCGTTGTGCGGCGGCTGCGCTCAATGGGCCTAAATCGCAGTTGTCGAAAATATGCACGCCCATGGCGTTCAACGTCAGCAGATGCACCGGATGCGAAACGCCTTCGATGCCGGAAGGCAGCACATCGCTGGCGGCGTCGCTGCCCAGAATGGCTATGTCGCGTTCTTTCAGCCAGCGCGCGCAGGAAGCGTGCAAGCCGGCGGTTCCCTTTTCGGCATCCCAAGGGCCTTTGGCCGCGCGCCGCGCCCAGCGCCCGGTGTTGATGAAGACAGCGTCGCCGGAGCCGACTCTGATGCCGGCGCGTTTTTCCCAGGCGTCCAAATCCGCCGGATAGATGGTGACATCGCCTTCCAGATACGGCACGCCTTTGAGCGCGGCCAGGTCCATCAGCACGCCGCGCGTGAAAATGCCTTGTTTCAGATTGGTGATGGCCAGCTTTTGCGCGCCTTTGGCGGTGACTTCCTGTTGCGAAAATCCGTTGTACATCTTGCCCTGGTAAAAAATGTGGCAGAGCGCGTCCATGTGCGTGTGCTGGTATCCGTGAAAGAGCACCGACAGCGTATCCACGCTCCACTGACCGCCTGCGTCAGCGCCGGTTGCATCCATCTTGTGCTGAAACGGATTGGGATTGTCTTCTTCAACTGCCGGGTTGGTGTCACGCGCCAGCGAAACCG
>CAZRXE010001486.1:0-1762 GCA_964603695.1 uncultured Heliomicrobium sp. | reverse complement strand
CCCGCGCTCCCAGGGGGGATGCTCGCGATCCGAAACCACCAATAAGCCAGCGCAATCATGGCCAGATGGCCCGCCACCCAAAACGCCGCCGTCGCCGAAAGCAGTTCGAAATGGTGCGGATGGCGGAAATCAATGTAGTACGCCGACGACACGGCGGATTTCGCCAGTCCGCGTTGCAGCATGTGCCCAACGTGCCACAGCGCGGGCGAAGCCGGAACGATGACCAGCGCGCCCAACACCAACACTTCTTTCCAACCGAATTCGCGCAGCTTGACCAGATAGAGCGGCAAGGTCATCAGCGCCAGCGCCAGCCCTATTTGCAGGTGCAGCAAAATCGCGAAGCCGGTCAAAAACACCGCCAAGCGGTAACGCTCTTTGATGAGCGCGCCGAGCGTCAGCAAGCAAAGCGTGTGCGCCAGCAGCGGAGGCATGACTTCGGGATCGCCCAGGAATTCATTCAACTCCAAACCTTTTCCCGTCCAGGCAAAGCGCGTGGCCGCAAAGGCCGCGACCGTCAGAAAGCCCCAGCGCGACAAACCCAGTTCGCGGCACAGTCCGAACAATGCCGCGCTCATCGCCAGCATCGCCAGCACACCCAGCACGATCAGCGCGCGGTCTTCGCCCAGCAAAGCCGATCCGCCCGCGACCACGTAGGCGAACGCTCTATGGTGATAGAACCGCAGCGTGATGTTGAAATCGCCGGGCAGGTAGTTCGGATTCAGAATCCGCCGCACCACCGGCAGCAGCCCGACGTGATTCGACGCACCGACGCCGATGCCGCCGTTGCAATAAATCATCGCCACGGCGGCGGCGAAAATGCTCGTCAAATTGAGCAGCGTGGAAGTCAGGGATTGGTGATTCGGTTCTTGTCGTGAGTGTCGTTGTGAGTGTTGTTGCGGGGTCATGCTCGACTCGATCCAGTAACGATTGTTGAAACGGCTGACAACGTCAGCCGAAAGCCGCCGCCGATTGTAGGGTTTGCGCCGCCGTTGGCAAGCAGCAGCAGCGCCAGTGAGAGAGGTGATATTCGAGAAGCAGCGCGTGGCCAAACCCTCAAATCAAAAACGCGATTTCGGCTTGCCCACACAAAATTAGCAAGCCGAAGCAGCCAGTTTTATTGGCAAAGACAGCCTGTTGCAGTAAGCTTTCGACGGTATTTCAACCTCGGTAGGTAAAGCAGTTCATTGCCTACAACTCATTTACTCTCATCGGTCGTTCAGCAATCTGCCAAACGGCTGGGTTGTTGATCCAGATCAGGTGTTTATGCCATTGCCAATTGAACTTGATACGTTGTTTGCGAACGTTCCGCCGCCGCTTGGAGACACCGCCCGAGAGGTTGCTTCTCTTATGCCACTGGTTCACGTCGTAAGCGAAAAAGCGAACTTTGTCGAGATGTTGTTGTCTCCGCCCGGCCAACTCAAAGCAACCAATGCGACCGATAGCCGTCCGGCGACGCTGGAAGCCGAGCGCCTGATGGAATGGGAGCCAAGCGTTTATTTTTACGCCGGGCGGACTTTCCACCCGGGCGCGGTAGCGTTACTCTTTGTCGCAGCTTATGAACAAGACCGTGAAGGTGGTTTCACTCCCTTTGACTCAGGCGGCATGGTTCACGGTCATATTTGTTGCTCCCTGGCGCGTGATGACAGAACGGCGCGGGTTCAGTATTGCCGGGCCTGTCAGGGCGCATTGAAAGATTGTCGAGAGATGTTGGCGAAATTCCTGGCTGTTTACTTTTCTCCCCTGTCGGACTACCTGGACGGCC
>CAZRXE010001485.1:0-2789 GCA_964603695.1 uncultured Heliomicrobium sp. | reverse complement strand
TTTCGCCTTTGAAGAGGCTGGCCAAGCCGGACGAACCCGGCAGGCCGAGCAGGTCCGAAGGCGTCAGTCCAACCGGGCCACTCTCGGAATTGACCGACAGAATCATCCGGTCGCCGAGCGCGTAAACATAGGCCAAGCCGGCTTTGTTGCCCAGGAAGCCCTTGATGGTCTTGGCCGCTTGTTTCTGTCCGGTGTTGCCGATCAGTTTGGCAGCGGGTTCCAGCAGCGAGCTGACGTTCTGATAAACCATCGCCGAAAAATTGGCTTGTTTATCTTCGGGCAGACTCGCTTTGAATTTCGCCGAACCGAGCAGCGTGTGGCCGGATTCTTTGTAGCGAATCGCGTTTTCGACCAGTGCGCGACTGGGCGCTGCGATCAAGTAGCCGTAAGCGTAAGCGTAGTTAAGCGACACCACGCTGACCGCAGGTGATTTCAGTTCATAGAACGTCCGTCCGCCGACTTCCGTCCGGTTCCAAACCAAAGCAGGTTGGTTGTGTTTGGCCAATTCCGCATTGATCTTTTCAACCGTGCGTTCCAACGTTTGTTGCAAATGGGCTTGATCGTCCACCTGGAAGATCGCTTTCCACGAAGGCGTCGGCAGCACCGGGCCGTCAATGGCGAAAGCGTATTCACTGCCGAGCGGTGCGGCCAGATCGTTGCGGATGCTGATACCTTGCTGGTTCTGGAAATCCTGCAGTTTTTGCCAGCTTTCGGGATCCGCCGTTTGCAGCGTGTTGAACAAATCATCCACCACCGCTGTCGGTTCCTGCACCACGAACGCGCCGACCACCGTCGCATCCGGCGAAATGAATTCCAGCGCACCCATCGGCCCCGGAGCCGCCAGCCAGGACGTGATGCCCGGTTGATCTTGCTTGTAGCTGACCACAGCACGGTTGTAAGGCTTGCCGTCTTTTTCCTTCAGTTCCACCACGAAGTAGCGCAGGTTAAGCAAGCCCAGCTTCTGCACGGACGTGGCGTCTTTCTGGCTGTTCATCTTCTGGAAGAACATCTTTTCCAGATCGGCGGCGACAATCAGGCCCGCGCCGTCTTTGTAAAGACTGGCCAGATGCCCGTGGAAGGAATTTGCCGCAAAGGGCTTGGCACCTGCTTTCAATTGCGCCGAGATTTTCTTCAACGCTTCCGGCTTCGATGAAGCGGCGACCAGATCGTTTGTGATCCACAGATAAACGCCGTCGCGCTCTTCGGTGGCGACGAACTGCGCCGGATCGTCAACGATGCGGATGTGCTTTTTGTCTTCGCCAAGCTTCGCCGCCTGAGTTTCGACAAAGCTGCGGAACGCACCACCGTTCTTTACATCAGCCAGAATGACAGGTTCTTCCGGGCCGCCTTTCGCGCCGGATTCGGCGGCGATGACGATTTCGTCGCCCAACTGGCTGCCGAATTCGCGCGCCCAGTCAATCGCTTTGTTCAAACCCTGACGACCATTAGATTGACCTTTCTGCTCGTACCAGCTTTTCAACTCAGGGTTCTTGGCCAGATTTTCTTGCAGGATTTGTTCGGCTTTGCCGAGCGTTTCGCTGATATTCGGAATGGCCACGTAAAGCACAGTGTTTTCCGGCATCAAGTCGAGCAGGCGCGTCGAATAGCGGTTTCCGGGCAACGCCACGTTCTGGTCAATCTCTGCGCGGACGGCGTCGAGTTGCTTGATGTAATCGCCGGCCTTGCGGCTCCAGGCGATTTCTTCGCGCACCGGAATGCGGTCAACGCTTTCGTGCGTGGTGATTTGATCGCCCGCGTGCAGCATGTCGTTTTTGCCGCCGTGATTGACGTTGACTTCGCCTTCGATGACGGAAACGCGCGAGCCTTTTGTGCCGTCATTGACCGAAAAGGTCGTGCCGGTGACCGAGACCAGAGAATCCGCCGTGGCGACAAACAATTTGCCGTCGTGTTGTTTGGCAGCTTCGACAATAATTTGGCCGCGTTCCAGGTTGATGGTGCGTCCGGCGGTGGCGTCGGCAACGGAAAATTCCGACCGTTCGCGCATTTCGATCCGCGTGCCGTCGGCGAGTTTGACGACCGCCGCCGCGTTCTTGGCCGTGCGGATGCGTTCGCCTTTTTGAATCTGTTCGCCGGGCTTCAAAGCCTGCGTGGATTTTTCGGTGACGCGATAAACATTGCCGTTGGAAGCTTCAACCACGGCGTTGAGCGTGCCGACCGAATTCAGGAAGCGTTGCGCATACGGCCAGGCAAACAAGCCCAAACCAGCAACCAGCACCGCCGCCATCGCCCAGCGCAAAGTCGTCATGCGCCGATTACTGACGGCGACTTTGGCCTTTTGCGCGGCCAGTTGGCCGACGGATTGGTTTCCGTGGCGCGCTTCTTTCAAAGCTTTGCGGCAAGGCACGCATTCGCGCGTGTGGTCTTCCAGCAACATCGTCCGCGCGCTGGACAAACGGCCTTGCAGGTAAGCCGGGATCAAAGATTGGAAATCCCCGCAATTGCGAATGTGTTCAACCGGTGTGACGCCCGCTTCAACGGCGGCTTGTTCGCCTGCCATCCGCGTCCAAACACGCTGGGCGGCTCCGGCCACGACCGCCGCGTCCAGCTTTTCGCTGCGAATTTCAGCAGTCACGTCGTCAAGAATGGTGTTGAGTTCTCGATCTGTCTTTTTCATAACTTCTCTCCAAGTGTGGAACGGACTTCAGTCTGTTCCTGCTGTTGCCGAGTGAACAGACTGAAGTCCGTTCCACTAAGCTTGTCCTCCCTCCAGTAAATCTCCGATTTCCTTTTTAACCCGTGTCCGCGCGCGGTGGAGCAGCACGCCGACG
>CAZRXE010001484.1:0-4351 GCA_964603695.1 uncultured Heliomicrobium sp. | reverse complement strand
CACGTGATGCCATCGCTTTGCTTGCAAATAACCGACGCCGCTGGCCAACGTTCCGAAAGCGTTGCCTCCATTGGCGGCGATGTCGAGTACAAGTTCGTCGCCGGTCGCGCCGCCGATGTAAAAAGCGTAGCCGGAAATCGGCGGCGTGAAATTGGTGTTGAAGCCGATCTTGTCCACAATCGGAATCTTCTGGTTGGGCGCGATGCTGTCCAGAAAGACCCAGGCGTCAATCGTGAAGCCTTCGTTTGAAGTCAGATTGAGCGGCGCAGCGTGCGGAACTTCGACGTGCGGGAAATTGCCGTTGCCGTCGAAATATAGCGAGCCTTTGACCACGCCGGGCATGGCCATAGGGCTGGCGGGCGTGTTGACCGCTCCGGCTTTTGATTGGCCGTTGTGCGGGCCGCGAATGTCCTGGATGGTTGTTGCGCTCGCCACTTCATCCAGCGGATGCCAGCTTATCATTCGCTCGTAACGTGGCGGCGGCGTGCAGCCGCAGCATTTGGCCACGGCGCTTTGAAATTCCACGCGCAAACCGCTGGCAACTCCAAAATCCTTAACGCGAAACTCAATCGTGTTGGTGATTGAATTGCTGAAGGCAGAATTGGTTGTGCTGGAATTGAGCGTGAATGATTGCCATTGCTTGAATCCGGTGTCGCCGGTGATTGAGCCGCTAGCGACTTTCGTTCCGTTCACGTAAATGTCGCCGCTGTTATCCGCTGCCCAACGTCCCTGGATAACCACAGAGTTCGGATCGCAACTGTTCAGGGAGAAAGTGACTTTATAGGAAAATTCATCTCCATCTCCGCTCCTGCTATCTGCCGAATGCGAAATCCATTTCGATGCGGTGGAGTCGGAATTCAGTATCCAGCCGGGATACTCGGCAACAACGAAGGCGCTGCTGTTCGGCGGCGTGACGTTGTAATGCGAGTCTTTCGCGCCGTCCGCCAACAAAGCGCCGGAATTGTTGACGCCGGTGTTGAACACAGATTGATTCAATAAGCTGCGGAAAGGGCAGGTGACTTTCAGCTTGTAAACCTTCGTCGCCATGCAGCCGCATTTGTCCGTGACTTTGACGGTGAATTCGTAATCGCCGCTCTTGGTCGGCACGCCGGTCAGTGAGCCGGAGGCGCTGAGCGACATTCCCGGCGGCAATTGGCCGCTGCTGATGGAGAACGAATATTGCCCGCATCCGCCGGTTGCCGTGAAGGTTGGGCCGGGCGGCAACGTCGGGTTGTATTCCATGCCTTGCATTGCATCGCGCAATTGCATGTTTTCCGGGCCGATGGTGATGGTCTGGCAGGCAATCGTCAGCGGATAAACCCGCACGCCCGTGCAGCCGAATTTATCCGTCACGGTCACGCCGAAAGTGAAGTTTCCGGCTTCCATTGGCGTGCCTTGCAGCTTGCCGTCGGAAGTCAGTTGCATCCCATTGGGCAATAAGCCGCCGCTCAATGCGTAAGTGTAAGGCGCGGTGCCGCCGTTGGCCGTCAGTTGCACAACTGGAGAATACGTTTGTCCGGCCACGCCGCTCTGGACGCTGCTGGGAGAAATGACGATGGTCGGACACGCGACTTGCCAGGTGATTGTCACCGTCCCCATACAACCGTTTTTGTCCGTGGCTTTGACGGTGAAGGTGAAACTGCCTTTTTCTTCCGGCACGCCCGTCAGCTTTCCGTCCGATTGCAGCGTCATGCCTTTCGGCAAAGTCCCGCTCAAGGTGTAAGTAATCGGAGCCACGCCGCCGGTCAGCGAAAAGTTCTGCGTGAACATTTGCCCGACGGTTCCGCTGCTCAGCGCATTCGGAGTGAGGTTATCTTTTTGCGTGTAGATTTCGGCAGAAGCCAGATCCGCGCCGTTTGTGCCTGTGCCTCCGGCAATCAGCACTTGTCCGCAGGAAAACAAGGCGGCAATGTGCCGTCCGCGAGCGCCGTTCAACGGCCCTGCGTCCGACCAGGTATTGGTCACGGGATCGTAAAGTTCCGCCGAATCCGTGGACACGCCGTTGATGTCCTGTCCGCCGGCCACCAACACATGGCCGGAAGGCAGCAAAGTCGCGGTGTGAAGCTGACGCGCCACTTTCATCGGCATTTGAGTTGACCACGAGCCGCTGCTGCTGGGATCGTAAAGTTCAACCGAACTGAGCGCCGTTGTGCCGTCGGCTCCGCCGATGACCAGTACTTTGCCGGAAGGCAGCCGCGTCGCCGTATGCGCGTAACGCGCCGCCGCCATTGGTTGATTGACCGTCCAACTGGTTCCGCCGGGAACGTAGATTTCGGTGGACTTGTAAGCCGTTAACGGATCGCGCAATGCGCCGCCAACCACCAGCACTCGGCCATCATTCAACACCGTGGCAGTGTGCAGTAACCGCGAGACATTCATTGACGGCCCCGCCGACCAGTTTTTGCTCGTTGGGTTATAAATCTCCGTCGTCGCGTAAGTGCCGCTGGGGCCGGGACAGCAACCGCCGTTGTATCCTCCGATCATCAGCACATGTCCGGCCAATGTCCCCGTCGTCAATAACGCCAGCGCCGGTTGATAGCGTTTGATGGAAGGCGCGCCGGCCGTTGGATTCCAGGCGGATGACGTTTCGGTGTACAAATAACTGCTGGGTTCAACCGCCTGATTATCGTCATCGCCGACAACCAGCACGTCGCCCGTATTGAGCAATTGCGCCGACAATCTATGTGCAATGGGAATAGGCGTAATTGACTGCCATGTGTTGTTGAGGGGGTTGTAAATGGCGGCGTCAGAAACGAAATTTTGGCCGACCTTGCTTCCACCGACGACCAATAGTTTTCCGGAAGGCAACAGGCTGGAGGCCATATTGCTGCGCGCGGTGGGCATGGATTGGACGTTCACCCAATCTCCCGGATCGAAGTTGGCGACAGTCGGAGGAGCCGACGTTTTGAACGCCATCACCTTGTCAAACAGCGCCTCGTTGGCCGCGAAAACGGCAATCAAACCGAGTGCGAACACCAAACCAAACAGAAATAGTTTCCGTTTTAACGTCGTTTCTGAAATTCGTCGTAACATAACTCTCCTCTTTTGATGAGCGTTTACAGTGGGGCGACACCGCCGGGACACACGTCCGACGTGTCAGGGACTTTCCTGATCCATGGCTTCCGAATGAACCTTGAAACAACCCAGGCGACCGTAAACCCGAATTGCCACGAGCTGCTGAAACCACTCGCCGTCCTCTAAGCGACATTGGACAAAAAATCGTATCAACTAAAACTGGCCAAAAGCGGCTTTTTTCTTGCTCGCAAGTCGTCGCTTCGCGTGCAGCTTCACTGAGATATGTAGGCGCGCCGCAAAACATCACGGCAGGACTTGCCGATTTTTATCGGAATAGGTGACGCGCAAGAAGAGAAGAAAACGGTGGTACAGACTGAAGTCTGTACCACCGTTTCAAGCAGGCACTCGTCAGTAACGCGTGCGGGCCGGCAAGATGGGATGCCAGTGTTGTCGGAAGCGGTTTTCGGTGAACTCTTTTTGCTCGTAAGGCGGCAAGCCAATCGCCTGTCGTTCGTAGTTCAACAAGCCATCCACCCGGCTCGGATCCATTCTTCCCCAGGCGGCGTCATCGGCGTGAATCAATTCGTGCGCGAGCCAGAGCGCGGCGGGCGCGGTTTGCCAACCTTCTTCCAAACCGATGCGCACGTAGCCGGGGTTGAACTGAATCCGCGTGCCGCAGCCGAAGCCGGTGCCGATCAGGCAGCCTTCCCGGCCGTATAGCTCTTTCCATTCCAGCTTCAGCCCCGGCGCAATGGCCGCGCGGAAATCCTCCGGCACGGCAAGGTTGCGCGCAGTTGATTCCAGAATCACGACCGTCTGCTGGCTCTCCGCCAGACTTTGCAGCAGACGATTGCCCAGGCTGAGGGCGGAAAGTACTTCCAACGCTTCGCGGGTTTGACGAAGAAACTCGGCGCGACCTTTGACGGTCAGGCGGGGTTGATAAACAAATTCGGTGGCGGATGTGGTCACGGGAAACGGGTGCGGTTTTCTAAAGTCGGCAGACAGGGGATTGTTCTTCAGTCGGCAGATAGGGGATTGCTCTTTAGTTGGTATACAGGGGATTGTTCTTCGTCGCGGCAGCGACGGTTGAGTCAGGAATGTAGCGCGTTCCCGCAGCGGGTTTGGTCAGGGAGCA
Organism: uncultured Heliomicrobium sp.; assembly: GCA_964603695.1. Classification (GTDB taxonomy): domain Bacteria; phylum Acidobacteriota; class Blastocatellia; order RBC074; family RBC074; genus RBC074. Next base: position 201 of record CAZRXE010001484.1, on the reverse strand, counting down.
TCAATCGTCGCTGCCGCGACTGCCATCCGCCGCGCGCGCGTTCCCGGCGATGAATCGCCGGGCTAGGATCACCCGTCGCTGCCGCGACGAAGAAGCGTCGTTGTAGCGACGGAAAAAGGAGGACGATTCACCAAAACAGTTTCAGCAAGCGCCAGAACGCCGGCCAACCGGCAAACTCCGCGTCGTCTTCCGGGAAGGCAT
>CAZRXE010001483.1:0-1570 GCA_964603695.1 uncultured Heliomicrobium sp. | reverse complement strand
GCCCAGCAACCGCTCATAAATCACCACGAGCCGCTCCTGATGAGGAAAAGAATACGGGTGAAGAATCACAGACTCTATCGTGCTGAAAATCGTCGTGTTAGCGCCGATGCCCAGCGCCAACGTCAGCACCGCGATCAACGTGAAGCCGGGCTGCTTCGCCAACATTCGCGCGCCGAAGCGCAAGTCCTGCCACAAGTCTGAAAGCATAGTCATCCTCCGATTGGTTCCGGGCACGATGGGTTCGGGATTGGTGAATCGCTCGAGGCGTCGCAATTCACGCGCGAGCAAGGCGCTGCTGCGCAGTTCCGCCAGCGTTTGTTGATAAGCTTCGGACGCCGTTACGCCGCCGCTCAGTAACTCTTCGTAACAATCATCGAGGTATTGCGAAAGCTCTTCGACAATTGCCTCTTCACGCAGCGGCGCAAGCGGCACATCCGCCAACCGTTGTCTGATTTCCGATTTCCAGTCAGGCATAGCAATAAAACTTCGCTGCTCAGTCGTGCCGCAGCGCATCAAGAGGATCAACTTTCGTCGCCCGCAGTGCCGGCAGCCAGCACGCCAACAAAGCGACGATCAACAATAACGCCGCGACCAGCGCGTAAGTCGGTGGATCAGTCGAGCGCACTTCAAACAGCAAACTCGCCATCCAGCGCGTCAAGGCCGACGCTGCTACAAGTCCCAGCGCCAAACCGCAGAGCGCCAGTTTCAAGCCTGAGCTGACGACCAGCCGCAGCACGTCGCGCGCCTGTGCGCCCAGGGCCATTCGCAAACCGATTTCGTGAGTGCGTTGCGCCACGGCATAAGCGATCACGCTGTAAACGCCCAGCCCCGACAACACCAGCGCCAGTCCGGCAAAAACGCCCGCCAGCAACAGCGTGAAGCGCCGCTCGGCTGTCGCCGTCGTCAGCAAACGGTTCATGGTGGCGATTTGATAGATGGGGATGTCTTTGTCCACGGCGCTAATTTCGCGACGAATGGCGGCAATCAGGCCGGCAGCATCGCCCATTAGGCCTGGAGAAGTCCGCACGGCAAGCTGATTGAACGAATCCGTCCATTGCAACTGCGGCACATAGAATTGCGTGTCGGGCGCGTCTTCCAAACTTTTGTGTTGCACGTCGCCGACGATGCCGACGATGGTGCGCGGCTGATTGCTGATGCTGCCCAGACGCACGCTTTGTCCCAACGGGTCTTCGCCCGGCCAGAAACGCCGCGCCGCCGTTTCGTTGATTAAAATCACCAGCGGCGCGCTGGCATCGTCCTGTGCGGTGAAGCCGCGCCCGCGCCGCACTGGAATACGCAGCGCCCGCAAATATTCAGGGTTGATGCTGTAGCGTTCGACGCTCGGCGCGTCGGCGGGATTCGGCAGCGGCTTGGATTCGATGTGAAATCCGTAGCGGTCGCCGTTGCCGAAAAAGGGCAGATTGCCGGCGAGTCCCACGGCTTCCACGCCGGGCAACGCCGACACGCGGGCGATCACTTGGCCGTAAAACCGCTGTACCTTTTCGTCGTTGTCGTATTTCGCGCCCGAAGCCGGAACCATCATCGTCATCAGGTTTCCGGCCTCAAAGCC
>CAZRXE010001482.1:0-4824 GCA_964603695.1 uncultured Heliomicrobium sp. | reverse complement strand
GATAAATAACGCGGCGGCAGAATCTCGTTACCTGCATTCGACGAAAGTCCGTTGGCAATTGAAAGGTCATCGCAGAACACAGAGCCAAACATTTGAGTTTCTCCGTGTTCTGCGATGACCTACGTAGCTGGGTTATTTCCGCGTTGCCGCTTACTTGGCCGTGGCTTTACGCGGCAGCTTTTCGTCGCGCATGGCCGTGTTGTACAAAAACGCAGCCATGATCGTTGCCGCTTGTTTCATGTCGTCGGCTTGAATGCGGTCGAAGACATCCATATTGGAATGGTGCGTGCGGGTGTCATATTCGACCGGGTCTTGGATGAATTGAAAGCCCGGCAAGCCTATGCCGTCAAAGGACAGGTGATCGGTGCCGCCGGTGTTGGAGATGGTCAGCGTGGTTGCGCCCAGGTCTTTGAAGGGCATCAGCCAGTCGCGAAAGATCGGGCGGACAGCTTCGTTGCCTTGCAGGTAAACGCCGCGAATCTTGCCTGTGCCGTTGTCCAGATTGAAATAGGCCGAAAACTTTTCGTACTCGGGTTTGGCCGTGATTTTGGCATTCGGGCCGCCGCCCATCATTGCGGCCATTTCGGCTTCGGGCGAACCGTCGTCGCCGCGGGAACCCAGATGCTGTTTGACGTAAGCGCGCGAACCGAACAAGCCCTGCTCTTCGCCGCTCCACAGCCCGATGCGGATGGTGCGGCGCGGTTGCAGGTTTAAGGCTTTCAAAATACGCACGGCTTCCATCGCCGCTGCGCAACCCGCGCCGTTGTCAGTCGCGCCAGTGCCGCTGTGCCAGGAATCAATATGCGCGCCGACCATGACGATTTCATCTTTTTTGTCAGTGCCGGGGATTTCGGCAATGGTGTTGTAAGAATTCAAATCTTCGCCGTGGAATTGCACGTCCAGATTGATGCGCGCTTGCAGCTTTTCGCCGGCCTGCAACATGCGGATCAACCGGTTGCAGTGTTCCGTGGCGATGGTCACTTGCGGCAGATTGGCGGGCGCGTCCTTGTCCCACGGGTTCACCTTGCCCATGAACAAATCCATCATTGCTTCCATCAGCGGGCCGTTTTTGACTTCTTTCGGAATCGAAGCGTTTTCCAGAAAGATCGTGCCGCCGTCGCCGGAGCGCGAAGGCGTCAGGAACATCGCCGCGCCTTCATCCAAAAAGAACTTCAGCTTCTTGGCGTCGAAAATGGCGTTTTTGATGAATTCCTGCATTTGCGGATTAGCCGCCATCGCCATTGGCCCGCCAGAGCGCGCTTTGGCGGGGTCTTGGGCATCGGCCAGTTGCAGCAAGTCTTTTTCGGTCAGCCGCGTGCCAGGCGCTTCAAAACGGGCTTTGACGTTGCGAACCGGCGCGCTGAGTACAATCTTGCCTTTCAACTGGCCTTTGTATTTGGCCAGTTCGGCTTCGTCTTTGGCTTCGACGTAAACAATGTCCGCCGTCAACGGGCCGTTGGTTCCCAGCGACCAGGCTTTGGGGTAGGCGATAAGCGGAATGGCTTGCGGCGCGATGATTTCCGCCGAAAACGATTTCAGCGTCCAGCCGCGCCCGAACGGCCCCCACGGTTCCAAATGCGATTCCAAGCCCCACTCTTTCATCTTGTCGCGTGTCCATTCGTTGGCGCGCTTCAGATTGGGCGAAGCGGTCAGGCGCGGGCCGATGACATCGGTCAAATAACTCAGCGTTTGCATCACCTGCGAACGGTTCATACCTTCGTCCTTGATGCGTTCAATGGGATCGTTTGAATTTTTGGCGGGTGTTTGCGCTTGCTGCGCGTGCGACGGCCAGCCGGTGACGCTCAGCGCGAAAAGCAAAATCGCGACGGCAATTTTGTTGCGAGTCATAAGTTTGGGTTCTCCTGTTTTTGAAAAATGAAACTGCAGGTGCGGAGTGAGTTTGGCCTTACGACAAACGGCTGACGAAGGTTTTGGTTTAATAGCCCAACTCGCTCAGCGTTTCCAGGGTCAGCGTGCTTTTCGGTTCCGCGCGATGGGCCAGCATTCGCTCGACGTATTTGGCCAGAATGTCCACTTCCAGATTGACCGCCGCGCCCCGTCCGAGCGCGCCCAGATTCGTCACTTTCCAGGTGTGCGGAATGACCGCGATTTCAAACCATGTGTTTCCAAGCGCAGCCACTGTCAAACTGATGCCGTCCACGGTGATCGAACCTTTTTTGACAATGTAGCGCGCCAGTTCCGGCGGAAAGCCAATGCGCACCACCCAGCCATCGCCGCTGACTTTGGCTTCCAAAAATTCGCCTGTGCCGTCCACGTGACCTTGCACAATGTGACCGCCGAAACGTCCGCTCGCCGCCATCGCGCGTTCCAGGTTGACGCGCGTGCCTGCTTGGGCTTGTTTCAAACTCGTTCGGCGCAAGGTTTCCGCCGACACATCCGCCGCAAACCAATCCGACCCTTTATCAACGACGGTCAGGCACACGCCATTAACAGCAATGCTGTCGCCGATTCTGGCATCAGCCAAAATAGTGCGCGCCGAAACTTCCAACCTTGCGTTGTCGTGCGCAGAGGTAATTCTGCGAATCGTGCCGAGTTCTTCGATGATGCCTGTGAACATAAATCAGCTTTCAAGTTTTTCGGAAACCAGCCGCATCAAGTTTTCAACAACCTCTTCAATCGTCAGCGCCGACGAATCAACATAAACCGCATCTTCGGCTTGTTGGAGCGGCGAATCCGCGCGGGTTTTGTCACGATGGTCGCGCTCTTCTATTTCGGCTTTCATTTGTTCCAGCGAAGCCACGGCGATGCCGCGTGCGGTGTCTTCGGCAAAACGCCGCTGCGCGCGCGCATCGGAAGTGGCGTCAAGATAGATTTTCAGATCGGCGTTCGGAAAAACTTTCGTGCCGATGTCGCGGCCTTCCATCACCACGCCGCCTGCCTGACCCATTTGCTGTTGCCGTGCGACGAGCGCCCGCCGCACTGCGGAAACAGCCGAAACCTGCGACGCGGCCTGACTGATTTCCGGTTTGACGATTTCCTCCGTGATGTCGCGCCCGTCAATGAGAACGCGCGTGGCGTCCACTGCTCCGGTCAATTCAATCAGCGAATCTTCCGCCAGCTTGCCGACACACGCGGCATCATCCAGCGAAATGCCTTGTTGCAAGGCTTTCCACGCCACGGCGCGATACATTGCGCCGGTGTTGATGAACAAATAGCCCAATTGCCGAGCCAGCGTTTTGGCAATCGTGCTTTTGCCCGCGCCCGCCGGGCCGTCAATGGCGATAATCAATCGTCGTTCAGTCAAGCCTTGCTCCATTCAAAGAAAATAGACAGGATGAACAGGATTCTTTTCAGGACTTTCAGGAAAAATAATCCTGTCGAATCCTGAGAAAAATCCTGTTCATCCTGTCTATGCTTTCAAAATTTCACTCGCTATTCGCAGCGTCTGATCAATGTCGTCGCGGCTCACGTCGTAATGCGTGACCATGCGCATTTCGCGCGGATTGATGCCGTTGGCCAGCACGCCGCGCGCTTTCAATTCGGCGCTGAATTGCGCGGTGGTCAGCCCGCTCGCCGAAATGTCGAAGATGACGATGTTGGTTTGCACGCGCTCCGGGTCAATCCGGACGCCGCGAAGTTCGGCCACGCCCTCGGCCAGACGTTTGGCATTGGCGTGGTCTTCGATCAAGGCTTTGGGCGATTCTTCTAGCGCGATCAAACCCGCCGCCGCCAGCACGCCCACTTGCCGCATCCCGCCGCCGAGCAGCTTGCGCACGCTGACCGCCTGTTGAATGAAGTCCTTGCGGCCAACGATCAGCGAACCGACCGGCGCGCCCAAACCTTTCGACAAACAAAACATCACCGAATCAAAAGGCCGCGCGATGTCGGCGACGCTTGCGCCCAGTGCCAGAGCGGCATTGAAAACGCGCGCGCCGTCCAGATGCACAGGCAAACCGAGCGCGTGCGCGTGGTCGCAAATGTCATTCATCGCTTCAATCGGCAAGACCGCGCCGCCCGCCATATTGTGCGAATTTTCCAGCGCAACGAGCGAAGTCGGCGTCACGTAATATGGCGCGCTGTGGTGAATCGCCGGCGCGATCAAGTCCCAATTGAGCAAACCGTCCAGCCCACGTACAGGCCGAAACGTCACGCCGGAAATCACCGCCGACGAACCCATTTCGTAATTAAAAATATGGCTTCGCTCTTCGAGAATGACTTCGGTGCCGGGGCGCGTGTGCAGCCGAACGCAAATCTGATTGCCCATCGTGCCGGTCGGCACAAACAGTGCAGCTTCTTTGCCGAACAGTTCCGCCGCCCGTTCCTGCAAACGGTTGATGGTGGGGTCTTCGCCGTAAACGTCATCGCCGACTTCGGCGTCAGCCATTGCGCGGCGCATGGCCGGCGTGGGTTTGGTTACGGTGTCGCTTCTTAGGTCAATGAGTTTCATGGATGCCCTATATTTTTGCATTCAAGTAATGTAGGAGTGTCTTTGTAACGTTAATAACTAACATTGCTTCATCGGTTCCAAGTAAAGACTCGTTGGGATGGGCAAGGCTAGCCTTATTCCTAAGAGGTGTTAAAGCATCAAGGATTGCAGCACTTGAATTTAGTATCTTGGAAATATCTTGAGAGCGTGGGCCTAGATTAGCAAACGAAGGATGCTGCTCTCTTATAAGCCTGAAAAGCTTTGTTAATGTAGCATCAGGTGGATAAGTAATTCCTGCCTTTTTACAAATTTCTGCAAGATAGCCGTGAGTCACGGTATGGACACGGTCAACTGCACTGACAGCCCCATTTTTATTTATGAGAGCTTCAGCATCTGCAATTGCTTGTTCAACAGCTTGGCTATTAATTGGTAAAGTG
>CAZRXE010001481.1:0-1722 GCA_964603695.1 uncultured Heliomicrobium sp. | reverse complement strand
TTGGCGCGATCTTGCCGGGATTGTCTATCAGCCGCAGGTTCGGAAAGCGGTTTTGCAGCGAACGCACAACGTCGCGCGTCGAGTCTGTGGACAGGCCGTCGGCGACGATGATTTCCATTCGTTCCGGCGGGTAATCCTGTTCAAGCACCGCGCCCAAACTGCCGGCGATGTAATCGGCTTCGTTGCGAACCGGCATGACGACGGTGACAAAAGGCATTTCCTGAGTGGCGGTTTTAACTGGCACGATGATCTATTTGGAATCAGTAGTTTGGTTTTTGCCGAGCAGCGAAATCACTGCTTTGAATTTGCCCGACTTGGTTCTGGGAATTTCAGAGACCGGTTCGACGATGACGCAGACTTCGGCGCTCAAGCGTTGTTGCATACGGGCAATGATGTCGGCGATGTCCGCTTCATTGAAACCGTCGGTGGGAACGACTTTGACGCGAATGCGGTTGAGCGTTTCCTGAATAATCTGGCCTTCGCGGACGTGCGGTTGATTGACGAAGATGCCGTGAAAGCGCACCAACTGACGCCCATCCGGGCCTGTCACCACGTCTTCAATGCGCCCGACTACTTCCTTGATGACGGGCATTCCGCGTCCGCAGCGGCACGGTTCGCCGTCCCAGGCGGCCAGATCGCCCAGCCTGTAACGAATGAACGGTTGCGAATAATGCATCAGGCTGGTGGTCACGACTTCGCCGACTTCGCCCGCGTCGCAAGGCGTGCCGTCCGGTCGCAGGATTTCGACCGCGCCGATGTCCGGGCTGACGTGCAGCTTGCCGGCTTCGCATTCGCCGGCGAACAACACGTTTTCCACGGTGCTGTATTCTTCAAACACCCGACAACCGAAAGCCTGCTCCATCACCGCGCGCATTTCTGGCGTGACTTTTTCGCTGGTGGTGATGATCGCTTTGAGCGGCGGCACGGAAAGCTTGTTTTCCAGAATGAATCTGGCCAGCAGGTAGTAAGACACCGCGTAACCGGTCATCCACTGAATGCTGTGACGCCGCAAAGCGTCCAGGTAAAATCGCGCCGTATCCGCTCGCAGATGAAAGGCGGAAAGGTAAGCTTGTTGTTCGACGTAGTTGAAACGATAAAACGGCCCTTTGCTGAGCGGATCGGGTTCGACCATTCGCCCGGAAAACGTGGCGCGCGGCTGCCGAAACGAAACGCCCGCCCAACGCGCCGAACGGGCTTCGCGCACGGCCATCGAATCGCGCAACTCCGCCGCCGTCCACAAACTGGCGATGGGCGTGCCGGTCGAACCGCTGGTGTAAAACTCCAAAGGCTTTTTCAGATTCAAGTCTTCGCGCAGAAAGGCGCGCGGATTGGCGCGAATCGGGTCCTTTTCCAGCAGCGGCAAATCCTGAAGTCGCCCAGCCAGCGCGGCACTCTTTTCCGTGTCACTCCACTGCTCGCGGTAATACGCAACGTGATTGACGGCCTTGCCGAGCAAGTCTTTCAACGCAGCTTGTTGCCAGGCGTGCCACTCTTCACGACTCAGTCGGTCGCGCTGCAAATATCGGTCGAGCGATTTTTGATAATCCCCGCCGAAACGTTGCCAATACCAATACAAACCGAACGCGCTGACCGCGCCGTGCTGCGCCCAAATGGGCATCTTGGCGTAAATTTTGTCGAGCTTTCCCATCGAAAAATAAGTCTGTATTCAAATCAATGCGGCGAAAGACAGGATTTTCAGGACTCGTTACAGGATTGACAGGA
>CAZRXE010001480.1:0-4815 GCA_964603695.1 uncultured Heliomicrobium sp. | reverse complement strand
AACCGGACGCGCCGGCTTATGGCGCGAGCAAGGCCGCACTCAACGCGATGAGCCAATCACTGGCGCAGGCGCTGGCTCCCCACAACATTTTCGTTTGCGTCGTTGCGCCGGGATTTGTCGAAACAGAGCGCGTCGCTTATCGCCTGGACGGCGCGGAAGGTGACGGCATCCGCAATCAAAGTCCGCTCAAGCGTGTAGCCAAGCCGGAAGAAGTCGCGCGAACCGTGTTGTTTCTGGCTTCCGAGGGAACCGATTTTCTGACCGGCTGCATCGTTGACGTCAACGGTGCTTCCTACCTGCGGTCGTAGCTGTCTTTCGACCGCATATACCATTCTCCAACTCTTCTTCTCTTCTTAATGTTATGCCGACGACCAAACTGCTCCGCGCCGCAAGGCTGTTTGCCTGTGGCGTTGTTGCGTTGTTAATACCGGCTGGATTGCAACATTCCAGCCGTGCGCAAAACGAAACCGCCGAAGAGCATCATCGGCGTGGCGTTGAACATCACAACCGCCGTTGCCTGAACGACGCCAGCCGCGAATACGCCCGCGCGATGGAACTCGACCCGCCGCGTGATCCTTCAGCGTCGGAATGGCAAATCATCCGCCGCTTCGCTCCGCGCGTTTACACCACGCCGACTGAGTTTTTCATGCTCAAAGACTTTGCCGTCATTCTGCATCCGACAGCGCGGCAAATCGCTTATCACCTTTTCTGGGAAGACGACATTGATTTCCCCGAAGACAATGATCCGGCAGATCACGAATTGATGTGGGTGCAGTATTCGGCGGACGGCAATTCCATCGAAAAACTGTGGACTTACTTTCACGGGCGTATTCTGGCAGGTAGCGAAGCGGCGCTTACGGATGCGCGGCAACATGGCGGGCGTCCGCGCGTCAATGCGCAGTGGGGCAAACACGGTTCGCTGCTCGTCGGCTGGGATGAAATGACCATCACCGCCGACGCAGGCGACGCCGAAAAGAAGTATTACCCGACGAATCAGCCCATTACCTTGCGTGTTTATCAGGAAGGAACCTACCGCAAGCTTTCCGAAGAAGGGCATCGTCTGATTGACCATCCGCTTTCCACGCGGCTGGGCTGGCCACGCAAATTCACGGGAACGTGGAAAGACTTCGTCAACTTCACGCGCCCGGTGGAACCGCTGGCGTTGCTTCAGAAAAAGAAGATGGCCAAAGTCACGCGGTGGAACAGCGCCACGATCAACCAGCATTTTTTGACCTACAACTTCCGGCCCAAAACCGAATGGCCGGGCGACGGTACCGCGCGGTGAGGATTGAAAAGCCGGCTTTACAGATTTCCGTCGGCAAGATAGTGTCTGCCGTCTCGAACTCGCCGGCGCATCGTGCTGCGAACCTTGCAGTTCCCTTCCCCCTGGCATCCCGACCATTTGAAATGGAGCATTTGAAACAGTGATGAGATTCCTTGCCCGGATTCCAGCGGGCGCTGTTGCGTCCGTCACCCAACTGAAAGTCTGTCTGGCGGCATCGGTCATGGTGGCCGGTCTGTGCGGATGGGGTTGTGCGCCCGCCGAAGACACGCTTCGCCGGCAGCACGCCCGCGTCGTCAGCACGGCGGAAACGCTGCGGTTGCCGATCAGCATGAGTTCGGAAGAATTGGAGGCTTTGGAACAGATCGGACCGCTGCTGGATTCGGTCAAAGCGGAAATGGGCGGACTGAACGATCTGACGGTCAAAATTCAAATCATTTTTCGCGGGCTGGAACTTCTCCGCAGCGATACGCTGCACACCAAGCCCGGCCTGGAGGCGTTCAGAGGTGCGTGGGACGCGATCAATTCTTCATGGGGCGGCGCGGCGCGAATGCTTCCGACTGATGCCGCCTTGGCGCTGGCCGCTGTCGAAACGTCTTTTCGCACTGCCAACAGCACGCTCAGTTCGGCGACTGGGTTGTGGCAATTGGTGAATCCCAAACCGCCCGCCGCCGGTCAGCAGCGATTCGACAAACCCACCAATTACTGGCAGCGGATGTACAACGACTGTTTCGACAAACTGGATCGCGTGGAAAATATCGAACTGCGAAAACAAACCGCCGGCATGCTGGCGCACTGGCTGAACAACGCTCACAACGTTGATCGCGCCGCTTCCGCCGCTGAGTTACAGCAAATCAAAGTTCCGCTCATACTGGCGCAATACCTGAACGGCCCATCTATCCTGAACAACAAAACCGAACGCGCCATCAATCTGGTGGCCAAAGCCGGCGCAATCGGCAAGAATCCGCCGCCGCGAATTTACGTCGCGCGCTTCGCTGTTTACCTGGCGATTGTGCGCGCCTACAACGAACACTCCCAGCGCGAAGGCATGGGCGTTGCCCGCTCCAATACGCCGCTCGAACGCCGCGCTTTTTTTCAGGAATCGGTCAGGAAGCATCTGCTATGGATTTTGTCCACGCCTAACTTCGGCATCGAACTACATCATCCTTATGATTCCTGACTTGATGATTCCTGACTTGTCACCTCTGAGCAGCGAACGCAAGGCCGTTCGGAGGGCAATTTGATTTTTGAGGGAACGGCACGTATGATGCCCGCGTTTTTGGCAGCCGTAACACGGCAATTCCCGCTGAAAACGATCCCTTAAAGAATCAAACGCGGATGACCGGAGATCATACTCACAATTTGAATTGCAGCTTGTCTCGGCTTGCATTCGCCGCCAGTCATTCTTCATTCGTCACCGCCGGTCATTCCTTCCGCTCCTGGCGTTGCTCATCATCACATTCATCACATTCGTGGTCATGGTAGTTGTGGTGCGAGCGCGTATCTTCCAGAATCCCAATTCACCACAAGTCAACACATAGAAAGGCTGGATTCATAGCTTATGAAAATCCTGATTAGCGACAATCTTTCCAAACAGGGCGTGGAACTGCTTCGCGCTCACGAAAACTTTCAAGTAGACGTCAACACAGGGCTGAAGCCGGATGAACTCAAGGAGATCATCGGTCAGTATCATGCCTTGATCGTTCGCAGTGAAACCAAAGTCACCGCAGACATCATCGCCGCCGCCGATAATTTGAAAATCATTGGTCGCGCGGGCACGGGCGTAGATAACATTGACGTGAAGGCCGCCACCGCGCGGGGCATCGTCGTCGTGAACGCGCCGGGCGGCAACAGCGTCACCACCGCCGAACACACCGTTTCATTGATGATGTCGTTAGCGCGCAAAATCCCGCAAACGCACGCCAAGCTCAAAACCGGCAAATGGGACAAGAAAAGCGGTATGGGAACCGAACTGCGCGGCAAAACGCTGGGCGTCATCGGTTTGGGCAACATCGGCAAAATCGTGGCGCAGTGCGCCATCGGTTTGAGCATGAAAGTCGTGGCTTACGATCCTTTCACTTCGCCGGAAATGGCCGCCAAGATCGGCGTCGAACTCGGCGATTTGGATCAAGTCTTCAGTCGCGGCGATTTCATCACGGTACATACGCCTATGACTGACGAAACGCGCGGCATCATCGGGGAAGCCGCTTTCGCCAAAATGAAAGACGGCGTGCGCATCATCAATTGCGCGCGCGGCGGTCTGGTGGACGAAACCGCGCTCTACAACGCCATCAAATCCGGCAAAGTGGCGGGCGCGGCGCTGGACGTTTTCGTCAAGGAACCGATTGCCGAAGATCATCCGCTACTGACGCTCGATGAAGTCGTCGTTACGCCGCACCTCGGCGCTTCGACCACCGAGGCGCAGGATTCCGTCGCCATCACCACCGCGCAGGAAGTCGCCGATTACCTTTCCACAGGCACGATTGCCGGTGCGGTCAACGTTCCGGCGGTCAGCGCCGAAGCTTTGCTGACCATCCAGCCTTACCTGACGCTGGGCGAAAAGCTGGGCTGCTTCCAGGCGCAATACTTCACGCAAGCGGTCAGCGAAGTGCAGATTGCTTACAACGGCGAAGTGGCTGAATTCGACCTGCGCCCGATCACGCAGGCGATTCTGGCCGGGTTGCTCAAAGGCGTCAGTTCGCGCGTCAATCCGGTCAACGCTTCGGTCATCGCCGAAGAGCGCGGCTTGCGCATTACCGAATCAAAAGCCACTACTGCGCAGGATTTCACCAGCCTGATCGAAGTCATCGTCAAAAACGACAAACAGCAAAGCCGCGTCGCCGGAACGCTTTTCGGCAAAGGCGAAGCGCGCATCGTGGCGATTGATTCTTATCGCCTCGACGCCGCGCCGGAAGGCCAGTTGCTGATTCTGCAAAACGCCGATCAACCGGGCGTGGTCGGTCGCGTCGGCACGTTTCTGGGCGATCATTCGATCAACATCGCGCAACTTTATCTGAGCCGTAACAAAGCCGGCGGGACAGCACTGGCGGTCTATCAAGTGGACAGTGCGCTTGACGTGGCGACATTGACGGAACTGGCAAAATCCGAACACGTCATTTCAGTTAAGCAAATCAGCTTGTAGTTGATTCCTATTTTGCGACTGCGGGACAAGGACTCATCTTGTCCCGCCATTCCCCAGGAGGCAGTAAAGTGAACAAATGGCTTTTGCTTTTAATGCTCTGGATATCGTCGGTTGGTGCGGCATTTGCCCAATCCAGCCGGGTTATTGACCTTGCAGGAAATGGCGTCTCCGAGGTGAGAATTGACGCCACGGTGACGTGTGCCCAAACGGCGGGACCAATTGCGTCTGCCACTGTCATGGTAACGACGGATACTGAAGGTCGGTTTACCTGGCCGACGCCGGGGCCTCCGGGAATTGGTTCCGGTTGCCTTCAAAGCGTCAGCTACAGTTATACGTTGAAAAAGGACGGCTACATTTTTACACGCACTGCGTTTCGATTTGTGCCGCTTAC
>CAZRXE010001479.1:0-1910 GCA_964603695.1 uncultured Heliomicrobium sp. | reverse complement strand
CTTATCATTGCTACTCAGTCCTACAAAAATAGCAGTCTTTTGTGAAGGACATCGAACCTTTTCCTATTCGGCAGCGTCTGTAGCTTTGCCCCAGCTACTTTCTTTCGGTACTCAGCCCTTTGGTACCGGGAACATCAACCTAGCCGGCGGGTTCCGTCGGTCTTCAGCATAAGGAGATACGTTTATGACAAACAATCGAGTCAGCGCCACGCTGGCGCAGGCGGAGGTGGAGGCCATTCTCGCCGCCATCAAAACCATCAAGGAGAAGCTGCCCTTCCTTATCAATCTGACGATGGAAGAGCGGCGCGCTTTGAACAAGCCGGGCGACCGGGGGCGCAACTTTGTTGACAAGGCTTTGGAGGTGGCTGTGCAGAACCCTGACATTCTGCCGCGCTTGTTCGATGTCGAGGAAATGCGCAAGGACATTGAACTCAGCCAAAAGCTGCAACCGATTCTGCTGGCGCTTTCGCAATTGCAGGAGGTGGTGGACAACACGGCGGCGGTGATTTACAGCGAAGCTTATGGTGCGGCACTGTCGGTCTATGGGTACGCTAAGGCGGCGGGCAAGGAGGCTGCGTTGCAGGAGGCGGTGGATGAATTGGGCAAGCGGTTTTCTCGGCGACCGGCGCAGGCTACTCCAAAGATGCCCGTGAAGAAAGCATCCGTGGAATGAAAAGATAGTCTGGATGCTGCCGCGAGTATCTCGGATGAGGCTCGTGGCAGCATCATTGGGCGGGTTGGGTATAGTCGGCGGTATGCCTGGGTATGGTCGTTGATCTGTACGGTTATGGTTGTCGGGGTGAAAGGGTATGGTTGGCGGTATGCGTGGGTATGGCGGTTGGAGTGAAGAATTAGAGCGGTGGAGTGGAGGATACGATCATTTCATTGATAGGTTACAGCCTTTTGAGCGACTTTTGCCAGCTAATGGAAAATTGATTAAGCTGCCGGCGCTTTTCAACAACGACATTCAATCGAGACATCAAGATGAGTTCATCAGCAAAGACTCCGGTCACTCCCAGAGACGCGGCGGCGATGGTGCTGTTGCGCGATCCTGAAGACCCGAAAGTGTTCTGGGTCAAACGCGCGCGAACGCTTAGTTTTATGGCGCGGTATCACGCTTTTCCCGGCGGACAGCGAGAAGCCGCCGACGCCGAAATCGCCATTGAAAACGTGCCGCCTTCGCCGGATGAGATGACCGCGGTGATGCGCGTGGCGGCGATTCGCGAAATCTTTGAAGAAACCGGCGTACTCATCGCGCGCGGCGTGGAACGACTTTCGACGGAACGCCGTCTGGCGCTGCGTCAGGAATTGGCCGCCGACCGGATCAGCTTCAAGGAGTTGCTGGCGGCGGAAAATTTAAAGCTGGACGCCGGCTTGCTGACGGAAATACCGCGTTGGGTGACGCCTCCGGCGCTGCCGCGACGTTACGACACACGGTTTTACGCCGCCTGGCTGCCTGCCGGACAGGAAACCGAAATCATTCCCGGCGAATTGGAAGAAGGCGAATGGCTGCGCCCTGCGGAAGCTTTGCAGCGTTGGATTGACGGCGAATGTCTGGTCGTCACGCCGATCACCAGCGCGTTGCAGGCGCTGGCCGCAGGCACTGCCGATTTCGCCGACCGTTTGCATAGCGTTCCGCAATCGGAGCGCGACCATTCGGAAAGCCGCATTGAAATGCGTTACGGCATTTACCTTTGCGCGCTGCGGACGCCGACCATTCCGCCAGCCACACACACGAATTGTTATCTGGTCGGGACGGATGAAATGGTGGTGATTGATCCGGGTTCGCCTTATCCCGATCAGCAGGAAAGACTCGACACCGTCATCGAACTCTTTCTGGGGCAAGGTCGCCGCGTCCGCGAAATCCTCATCACGCATCTGCATCCCGATCACATCGGCGGCGTGATGCA
>CAZRXE010001478.1:0-2003 GCA_964603695.1 uncultured Heliomicrobium sp. | reverse complement strand
GCCGGGCGGCACGATGCAGACGATTCCGACCAAATGCGAATTCGGCAATCGCGCCGAAATCACGCTCAGCAATTTCAACGCCAACGGCGATGTCGTCATCACTGATCTGAAAAAGCTGCTTGATGGCGCGAATATGGACGTGAACCAGCCGAAAACCGCGCGCGGTTGCATGTCTGCCCAAAACGATGCCGATTGCGCGCCGCTGTTTGCCAACATCGGATTGCCCTTCGCAGGCAAAGAATCAACAGGGCAGAAATTCTTCTCGACCGAAAAAGGCACGAGTACCGCTCAATTGGGAAAAATGCCGGGCGCGAGGAATTAACCGCTTCGGCGACCGGCTGGCAGTGGCGACTGCCAGCCGGATTCCCCGCGCCTAAAGTTCACGCTGACAATCCGATGACCGTCGCCAAAGTCGAACTCGGTCGGCATCTGTTTTACGACACGCGGCTTTCGGTCAACGGCAAACAATCCTGCGCGTCTTGCCACGAACAGGCCAGAGCCTTCACTGACGGCAAAGCGCGCGCCATCGGCACGACGGGCGAAACTCATCCGCGCAGTTCGATGAGCATCGTCAACATCGCTTACACGCCTGTGCTGACGTGGGCCAATCCGAATATGAAGCAGCTTGAACGGCAGGCGCTGGTGCCGATGTTCGGCGAACATCCGGTCGAGTTGGGTTTGTCAGGAAAAGAAAACGAAGTCTTGGCGCGGCTCAAAGCCGAACCGCGTTATCAAAAATTCTTTCCTGAAGTCTTCGGCAATGCGGCTGACCCATTCACGATTGATAACGTGACCAAAGCCATTGCGGCGTTTGAGCGCGTGCTGATTTCCGGCGATTCGTCTTATGACCGGTATTTGAACGGTCAGCGCAATGCGATCAGCGCATCCGCCAAACGTGGAGAGACTTTGTTTTTTGGCGAACGGCTGGAATGTTTTCACTGTCACGGCGGGTTCAACTTTTCGCAAACGACCGATCACGTCGGCAAAGCTTTTGCGGAAATCGAATTTCACAATACGGGGCTTTACAACCTGGACGGGAAAGGCGCGTTTCCAAAAGACAATCAAGGCACGTTTGAAATCACGCAGCGTGCGGAAGACATGGGCAAATTCCGCGCGCCGACGTTGCGCAACATCGCCGTGACTGCGCCGTATATGCACGACGGCAGCATCGCCACGCTGGAAGGCGTGATTGACCATTACGCCGCCGGAGGCCGCACCATTCGCAGCGGTGAATACAAAGGCGTCGGCAGCACCAGTCCGAACAAAAGCAGTTTCGTGAAAGGCTTTCGTCTGACCGCGCAGGAAAAACAGGATTTGCTGAATTTTCTGAAAAGCCTGACAGACGAAAAATTCCTGACCGATCCGCGTTTTGGCGATCCGTGGAAGGGACGCTCTGCGGCAATGAGCGCCAACCGTTGAGGACGGCAACAAAATTGGCCGAGCCTGTCACCGAACCGGAGAACTCTTTACCTGCTGTTCTCTACTCTTCACGGTGAACGGAATTGCGGCCAGCCGGAGCGCAAGCTGGCGGAACTTACATGCGCTCCGGCCTTGTTGTTTATTCAGAAAAGATTGTACCCTTCAGTTGCCGCCGAAAGACTGGCGGTGTCGACGTCTCACCTTTTCACCAACACGAGGAATTTCAACAATGATGGCCGGACTTGTTTTCTGGCTGCGATCTGCCAACCAACCAGTTCGCGTGTTTAGACACGAACTGGCGCATTTCGCCTCCGCAGCGTCGCAACGAATTACGGCGAAATCCACAGCGGTACTGACTAACCTATCAGGAGGCTCATTTATGCATCGGTTTAAGCAATTCGTCCTGCTGTTTGTCTGCTTGTTATGTCCTGTTCTTTGGACAGCCACGGCTGGCGGAAAGGTCGTCGGCAAACAGCAATTCTCGGTTAGGCGGAAAGTCATTGTAAGGGGATGAGTTAGGAAAATGAGTTTCCGCGCTTGCCGGAAACTCAGGAAAAAGTGTCAAACGGATGACGCCGTTGCGC
>CAZRXE010001477.1:0-1579 GCA_964603695.1 uncultured Heliomicrobium sp. | reverse complement strand
GACAACCCAAATGAAGTGAACGCCAACCCACCCACCAAAAATTTTCTACGATTGCTTCTCATTGCCAAAACATAAGCCAATCCGAATAGCGAAACAACCGGACACCGTCTTATTCGCGGGAGCCGCGCAATTTCTGAAAGCGCGCTCCTTCCCAACCGCGAACCGTGTTTTTTTTATTCACGGTTGAAACTTCCGACAAACTGCCGTCACTCACCGGCAGTTTGTCGGAATTGACGAATCGGTTCGCACTGAATATATTCTTTAAGAATGCATTCAGAGAGAGAGCAAACAAACCTGACAGGAGGCAATCATGTCCAAACGTAAATCCGAACCCGATCCGCAAAGTTTTCTGCCGCTGACGCCGGTGGTCTTCGATATTCTGCTCAGTCTGGTGGATGAGGAGCGCCACGGTTACGCGGTGATGCAAGAAGTCAGCGGGCGCTTGTTGCCGGGCACGCTTTACCGCGCGCTGTCGCGCCTGCTGGAAAACGGCTTGGTCGAAGCTTCTGAGCAACGCCCCGACCCGGAATTGGATGACGAGCGCAGGCGCTATTACAGGCTGACGGAGCTGGGGCGAAGCGTCATCGAAGCCGAGGCGCAGCGACTGGCCGAACAGGTGCGCGCCGCGCGCGCCAAAAAACTTATCCCGGGCACGAAGCGGGTCTGAAAGTCCGAGATTCATCTGAAGTGACCATGAGCGATCACCAAACATCATCTCCTGTCGCGCGCGGGTTGGCGCAGCGTGTTTACGAGTTGTTGCTGTGGGCTTATCCGCCGTGGTTTCGGCGAGCGCACGGCGCTGAAATGTGGCAGGTCTTCCGCGCGAGTTTGCGCGCGGAGCGTGACCTGCGCGGCAGCCTGGGTCTTGCGCATCTGTGGCTGCTGGCCGTCCTGGATGTCGTCGTGAACGCGGCGGCGTTGTGGCTTTTGTCCTTTCGCACGATTTGGCCTGAACCGATCGCGCCACGATTTTCATCTCAACCGAGGAGCAAAACGACTGTGAAAGAAATGTTCGCATCCATTGGACAAGACCTGCGGTACGGCGTGCGCACGCTGCGGCGGACGCCGGCGTTCACCGCGTTGGCGCTGCTGGCGTTGGCGCTGGGCATCAGCGCCAACAGCATCATGTTCAGCGTCGTCAATGCCGTTTTGCTGCGCCCGCTGCCTTACCGGGACGCCGACCGGCTGGCGCTGATCTGGACGCGCTTCGAGCCGGAGTTGCCGGAAAACGGGACTTCGGGGCCGGAGTTGATGGATTTTCGTGAACGCGGTTCGTCATTTGAATCCATCGCCGCGCTGGAATGGCAAACCTTCGGGCTGACCGGCAGCGGCGAGCCGGAGCAATTGCAGGGCGCGGTGGTTTCGCCGAATTTGTTCAATCTGCTCGGCGTCGCGCCGCTCGCGGGCCGCACGTTTTTGCCGGATGAAAATCCTGCCGGTGAAGGCCGCGCGGTGATGCTCAGTCACGGACTGTGGCAACGGCGATTCGGCGGCGCGCCAAATCTGGTCGGCCAATCCATTTTGCTCGACGGCCTGATGCACACCGTCGTAGGCATTCTGCCCGCTGAGTTCTCCTTGC
>CAZRXE010001476.1:0-5972 GCA_964603695.1 uncultured Heliomicrobium sp. | reverse complement strand
CTGGCTGATCGGCAGCGCCAGCATTGTCGAAGCCGGCGGGCACGAAGCAACTTACAAAGCGGTCGCCGCCGCCAAACGCACCAGCGGCGCAGTGACTGTGGCTGAAGGCGCGGTCAATGCCGAATTGAAATTCAACGACGTTGAATATGACAGGCTGCCGCAGATGATCGCGCTTGATCAAATTCAAAATCAGGACCCGGCGGCGGCCAGCGCCGTTCGCACGGATGTCGCCGTCATCAGCCCGCTGGCCGACCTCAACGGCGGAACGCAGGCTTTGAAATTCGCCGCGATTGCCTATGACCAAAGCGGCAGACCTTATCCGCAGATTCTCGATGCGACCTGTGGGCTGAGTACTTCGGTCAGTAACATCTGGACGGCTCCGGCGTTGAACAGTTTCATCACGCCGACGCGGCCCGGCTGGGGCAGCTTCGCGGCGCAAATCGAAGGCACGCCCGTGCCAGTCATAGGCATCAGCTTCACGGACGGCATAGGCGAAGCACAGCGCAACGCGCGGCAAATGCAAACGCTCAGCCGCCTGGATTCATTCGGCATGAAGCTGCCGATCGTCGTGCCGGCTGTTTCCGCCAATGAAGCCGCCACGTCGAATCTGCCGGACGCCACCGGCAACGCGTTGGGCGCAAGCGAAATGAAGGCCGGCAGCGTGCTGGCGTTCTCGCGCTTCACCAGCGGCACTTACGGCAATTCGCAACTCGCCATCACCAACACGCATCCGACACAGAAAGCCCGCCTGCGGCTGTTTTTCACCGGCCTGGCGGACGCCACTGTGATGGCCGAAACCATCATCAGTCTGTTCCCGAATCAAACGACCACGATCAATCCGGGCGATTTCGCGCCGAATCAAAAAGGCTGGATGCTGGCCGTGGCGATTGATGCGCGCGCCTTGCCTATCAAATTCAACTTCCTGATCGGCAGCGCTCGCGTCAAGGAACAAGGCGGCGCGGTGTTCGGCTACAACGCGCTGGCATTGGCCAAGAATTCCAGCGGTTCGGTTCCGCGCAATGAAGACGTGCTGACATCGGACTTGAAGTTCGACGACGAAAACTACGACCGCCTGCCTTCCACTTTGGCTTTGGCTGGGCTGCCCAGCCAGTTGGACAACACCACCACGCTGGGCTACGCCCGCCCGCCTGTCAGCGTTCTGGATGCTGTCAACACGCGCGGTTCGATGCTGGCGACCGTCTACGATGAATTGCTGGCTCAAACTTCGGCGACCATCGGCGGCACTGAAGTGCGCCTGGGCACCGTGAAAAGCTCAGCCACCGCGCCGCCTATCACCAACACCATTTTGAAAGGCCGTCGCGGCTGGCTGAAAGCCACGCCAGGCTCGCCAGTTTTTCCCTGGATGACGAATGTGGCCAATGCGCCTTTCGTCACGCAATCCGGCAGCTCCAATTGGACTGGCGGAATGAATGGCGGCGGCACGCTGCACATTCTGGCCAACGCGAACAGTTCCCTGCTGAGAGTGACTTCCACCAATCCGAACAATCTGGCACCGACCGCGAACTTTGAAACCATCCCGATCAATACCGAAGCGCGCGCCACAAACGGCACTATTGTCCGTTTCGATGGCCGCAGTTCCAGCGACCCTAACCCGGACGATCCGCTGACTTATCAATGGTTCGACAACGACAAGCAGGTTTCCACCGCAGCCGTGTCGGACTTCCGCCTGTCCGTTGGTTCGCATGTCATCAAACTGATTGTCACGGACGGCAGCGCACTGGCCAGCGAACCGCTGCAAAGAGTGGTTGAAGTCGCCGACACCATGCCGCCGGTCATGAGCGGCGTGCCGTCCAAAATCACCAGAACCACCGGATCGAACGTCGGTTCAACAGTGACCTATCCGCTGCCTTACGCCTACGACGCGGTGGACGGCCTGGTGACTGTGACTTCTTCCAGATCGGCCAGTTACCTGTTCCCCATCGGAATCAGCTCGGTGACCTTTACTGCCCGCGATAGCGCCGGCAATGAAGCCACTGCCACGATGCAGGTGGAAATCAAAAAAGGAACCGGAACCTTTCCGCAAACAGGCGGAGTGGCCGCGAACAAGCTGCCGGCCATGAACAGCCTCAACGATCAATATGTGATCATCGGCAAACCGCGCAGCATCAGTTTGCAAGCCGGGGACGGCGACAACGACGCAGTGACCTTCACGCTGATCGGCGCGCCGGCATACGCACGCATTGACGAGGCCGATCCGGTGGCGCGCAAGGCCAAACTGGTTATCGCGCCGCAGCAGGGCGATCAAGCCGTGGCTACCAACGTTCGCCTGGTGCTGACCGACAGCAAAGGCGGCTCGTATCAAACACTGCCTTTCCGCATCCAAATCAGCGATGTCGAAAACGACGAAACCGGCAGCGGTTCCGGCCCTGGCGGCGGTGGCGGCGATGGTGACGGCGATGGCGGTGGCGGCGGCGGCGGCGGCGGCGGTGGCAATACAAACAACCCTCCAGTTGCGAAGGTCGCTCCGCTGGCAGCCACCGTTCAAGCAACAATCAAACAAGGTGCGATTGTCGCGCTCGACGGTTCGCAATCGAACGATCCTGATCTCGATCCGCTGACTTATGTTTGGAAAGACGGCGACACTGTTATTGCTGAAGGTGCCATCGTCAATGTCACGTTGGCTGTCGGCACTCACAGCATCACCCTGACGGTTTCAGACGGCAAAGGCGGCACGAACACTTCCGCGCCGCAAACCATCGAAGTTCTGCCGCGCCCGCTGACCATTCTCAGCGCCAGCCCGGCCAAACTGCCGACCTTCAACACAACGACGGTGACCATCACTGGAACCGGCTTCAATTCCGGCACGCTCGTCCGCTTCGATTGCAGCAGCTTCTGTTCGGGCGGTTCGCAAACCACCGTCACGATTGTCAGCATCGAAGAAGATAAAATCGTCGCCAACGTGAAAACAACGCAGAAAACCCCGCTCGGCAACCGCGATTGTGTGGTCACCAATCCGAACGGCTCTTCGGCCAAGTTGTCACGCAGCAATTACGTGTCGAACTAAAACAAACGACACCAAAACCGAATCGCGCGTGTCAACCGGCAATTGGTTGACACGCGCGATTCCATTTTCACTCACCATCTTCCCAAGTCGCAGCCTGCTTCACTGAGACGCTTCGATGCTCGCTCCCACGGAACAAACCCCTGACATCCAAGGACCCGCACAGGTCAAAAAATTTCGAGCGCTTCGCGCTAGGGGAAAAGGGTAAAGAGGGTAAAAAGAGTAATAGGGTTAAGTCCTCGCCGACACAACCACACGCAGACCGATATCGCTGTCGCGGAGGCCGGGACCGAGATTGAGACGGCAGGCGGAACGACAGCCGTCATCACTGCCGTACCACGAGCCGCCCCGCACGACCCGGGAACTTGAGTCCCCTCCACTCAACCAGGCTGAGCCATCTAATGGAGCATCTTCATAGCTATCGTGCCAAAAATCTTCGCACCATTCCCAAACATTGCCGTGCATATCGAACAAACCGAAAGCGTTCGCCACGCCCAAACTGCCGACCGGCATGGTTTCTCCTCGATACTGTCCTTTCTTCGCTTTGCCGTAGGGATACCCGCCGTTGTAATTGACGAATTCCGGCGTGATGGTTTCGCCGAAAGCGAAAGGCGTCGTCGTTCCCGCGCGGCAGGCATATTCCCATTCCGCCTCGGTCGGCAGGCGGTAAGCGTTGCCGGTTTGTTTGGCGAGTCGCGCGCAAAACTCCTTCGCCTGAAACCAGTTAATCGAATCAACCGGGCGATCATCGCCGCGAAAGCGGGATGGGTCTGGGGGCAGGTCGTTTTCTATTTTTTCCCAACCGGCCACAATGCTCCATTGGCGTTGAGTGATGGTGAATTTGCCGATGTAAAACGGCGGGACGCTCACCCGACGCTGCGGTCCTTCACGATCCCGGTGTCCGTTCTTGCTCTTCGGCGAACCCATCAAAAAAGTGCCGCCGGGGATTTCCACCATTTCCAGGCTCAGGCCGCCGTGATCTTCGGTGAATTGGCGGGCGGAGAGCCGGCGGCGTCCGTTGCGTTTGAGCGGGTTGCCGCGCGCATCGAGCGTGACGGTGGTGAAATCGAATGGGGTAAGCGTAACCCAGCCGGTCGCTCTGCCTTCGATGGGAGTGCCGCGCGCGGCTTTGGGGCGAATGCCGTGCAAGGCCAGCGCGCGGGCGGCAATGCGGGCAAAGGGCAGAGCTTCGGGCAAAACGCTGAGCGCGCCTTCGCTGTCTTCGATCAGGGTGCGCAATTCGCAGCGCCGCCCAATTCGGTCGCTGACGTAATCCGAAACGCAATGCAGCACAACGTCCAATTCGCCGAAACGAAGTTCGTGAACCAGGTCGTCACGAACTCGCTTGCTGATGAAATCGAAATCAATCTCGTCCTCGGCCAGTTTGGCGACAGACTGTTCGGGGTGCAGGCGTTTGACCAATCCGCTGAGCATGATTTCGGCCAGATGTTCGATGCGCGAATCTGGCAGCATCACGCGCTGCACCAATCGCATAACAGGCATTTGCAAAGGAACCGCCGACAGATAACGCAACAGTTTGCGCGCCGGGTCGGTCAGTGAATCCAGGCGCGTTTGAACAGAAACCTCCGCCGCCGGGCGCGGCGAAATCGCGTGCGGAGCGGCGGCGGCTTCAGGCAAAAGCAACGCGGGAACGCTGCCGTCGTTTTTCATCAACATCGCAGCCCAGCGCGCCAACGAACGCGGCGACGCCATCACAACCGGCAATCGGACAAACCCGCCTTCAGCCGTGGAAGCCGCGTCGCCCGCCAATTCCAATTTTCGATTCGGGCTGCCGGGTTGCGGCGCGCGAACTCTAATCTGCGGGTCGCCGTGCGCTGTGCGAACCCATTGCTCAGCGTCCAGCGGTTGAACCAGCACGACGGGCATTTGTGCGCCCCAGGCTTCAATCACTTTACGCATCTGGCCGTCGCGCCAAACGCCGGAAACCCCATCGCTGAACAGAAAGACCACGCGCCCGGCGTTGGCTTCCCGAATGGCCGTCAAATCGCGCGCCGCGCCGGAATTTGAAAGCATATAAATCTGGCGAGGTTCGGACGGCGAGGTTTCGGCGTCAGTCGCCGTGACCGGAAAAACCAATCGCCACAATTGCGCATCGCGAAACGCGCCCTGCCGCTCCAGCATTCGGCGAAATTCGCGTATGGTTTCGCGCCAAACAACCATCGCCGGACGGTCTTCAAAAACGACGACGGCGTCAAACCATTTTTCGCGCGCGGGGCTTAACACAGGCAAAATCAAATCGCTTTCGGCGACGCGTTCGACCGTGGCCTCCGCGTCGAAGTCGCCGGCCTTCGCCCGCCGCACGCGGCGTTGAAAGGGTCGCAAACCGCGCGCGATGGCCTCAGCCTCCGGCAAAGCCGGCACGCCCGTCACGCGTTTGCGCGAAGCCCGCACCTTGCCGTCTTCGCCGACCGCAGTGTTGACGAACAATTCGCTGACAGGTTCTTCGGGATAATGCCAGGTGATGATTTCAATCGTGCCTCTGGCGACGGGCGCTGCCGGCAAAGGCGTTTCCGGCTTCGCCTGTTTGCCTGTGTCCACGAAGCTTTCGCGCGAAACGCGCCGTTGCGGCTCAGGTTCCGCCTCCGGCGTCATCAACCGCGAGAGCCAGATCATTTCCGCCAGCAAACGGTCGTCAGCTTCCACGCCGGCCAGCCGCAATCGCCTGATGAATTCCACCCCGGAAGTTTGTTCCTTGCTTTGCATGGCTATGTTTTACAGGGTCAAGTGGTGCGGAAAAAATTTGTCGGCAATTCCATTTTCCATTTTGGATTTTGGATTTGTCATTTCCCGAAACCGGTGCCGACACAATGAAAAATGACCATTGGAAAATGGTATATGGAAAATGAAAAACAGCGATTATCCGCAGAACTTTGCCCATCTGCATACGCTTATGCGCCTTTGGTCAGCGAAGCCAGCAACTTGTCGAGCA
>CAZRXE010001475.1:0-3328 GCA_964603695.1 uncultured Heliomicrobium sp. | reverse complement strand
AAACCGTTTATCACCGAAGACCTCAAGGAAGTCCGCTTTTATTCGGAAATCGCCAAATTCCTTAGTCTGAACGTGCGATTCAAGGTTTCAGAAATGACGCGCGACGGAAAGCTGGAATATTGACGCTGCCATTACTTGCCCGCGTTCAGGCGGATTTCCACCGATTCGCCAAACAGAAGCTTGACGCTGCCGCTATGAAAGGGCAATGGCCGCCCGGGCTGGAAACGTTCATCCAGCAAAAAGACACTGTTGAGTGCATTCAACTCGCATTGCGCGGCAGTGGCCTTGCTGATTTCTTCCTTTGAGCGCGGATTGCCGGTCAGATCGCAACGCGCCGCCAGCCGCTCGATTTTGTCCGGCGTCACGCCTTGAGGCAGACGGATCGTCGTTCGGAAATAGCCGCTGCGGTCAATCTTGTAATAGCCGATGCCCAAATCCGAGGTGTACCACTTGGGATCGTTCTTGAGTTTGAGCGCGAAACTCAGCAGCGCGCCGTTTTGCTGGTTGGAAGCCGCATCCACGTACAGATAACTTCGCAAATCCGCGATGCGCACGCCCAGCGTGCGTTCGGCGGTGATCTTGCCTTCGCGCGTCATCTCTTCGGCCATGATCGTGTGTGTCCAAGGATGCTGATCCATCACCCATTCGCGCGAATGCTTGCTGAGATCAACGCCGACAGGTCGCAGCGTAAATCGCATTGAAGATTCGCCGTCATCGGCGAAGTTGTTGTTGTCTGACTTAATCAAAAACAGCGGATGGTCGCTTTCGCGCTTGCCTTGAAAAGTCTTTGTTTCATGTTGGACGCCCTGGTAAGTGGAGTTGACGACTTTGCCTTGCGCGTCCACCTGCACATCCACCACCCATTCAATGTCCGTCGTTCGTCCCCAGCGCGCCATCAACGCGGCGGTCTGCGTGCCGCCGTCTTCGTTGCTGATGATGACCGTGTAGCGGTAAGTCGTCAGCGCGCCTTCCTTGACGGTTTCGTAATACATCAACAACGGCACGTCGCTGAATTTGCCGATGGTGTTTGGACGCGCGAACAAAAACGGCGTGTGCGCGATGGCTTGGAATTCGGGCTGGTTGCGGTCAACCAGCGAAATTTTGGCATCGGCAATGTTAATCGTCGTCGCTTTAGCGGCTGATTGCCGGCGGTTGAAGTCAACGCGCAAAATGTGTTCGCCCGCAGTCACGCGACCCAGCAACAATTTGTAAGTGAAGGGCTTTGCGCCGGAAAACAGAATCACGTCCTGGTGCCGCCGTCCGTCCACAAAGATCGTCGCCGTCGCCGCCTCCGCGCCCGCCGTCAGCCACGAAGTTTCGGGTGATGACGCCGTCAAATCCAGCAGAGCTTCCGCTTCGGCAGTCGCTGTGAACTTCTTTTCAAGAAGCGTTTGTGCTGAAGTGGAAATTGAAACAGCAATTAGTGCAAACGCTACTGCGGAGAAAAATGGAATAGTTTTTACAGTCAGTTTCATAGTTTTATCTGCCAAATAGTGCCAACAAGCTATTCGTTACCTAGCTCATCAGAACTATCATCTTGTGTTTTGAATCGTAAAACTTTGAAGCCCGCATTATACGTCGGAATTATACGTCGGAAATCTCCGCGCTACTGTTTGCCGAGGTTACGTTCTTAATTTCTATCGGGTTATTTCAACTCAACTTTGACCGTGGCGTCTTTCGTGCGTTGGCACGGCGTAAGCGTCACTTCGTTGTTTTGCGCTTCGGCTTCGCGACGAAGCTTGGAGCGTTCGGCAGCGTCGAAAGCCACGGGAAGTTTGTTTTCAGTTTCGGCAGCCGGGCGCGCCATCAGCCAGTATTTGCCGGGCGCGAGGTGTTTGAACTGGAACGCGCCGTTCTGTTCCGCAGTCGTTTCGGCGTACCGCAACAAGTCTTCAGCCGCTGTTGCCTCCGCCGGAATCAAGTGAACGCGCAAACGCGGCAAGGTTTGTCCTTCGCGCGCGGCGACGGCGTTTCCGCTCAGGCTTGCCGCGCCTTCGGCAATGGTCAATTCAATGCCGCTTCGTTTTTCGCCTTGCTTCAAAACGAAGGGTTGGCGGGCGGCGTCCGTTCTTTTTCCGGCTTGGGCGGCGGGTTGCGTCAGGCTGCGGATGTACCAGTTTTCTCCAGGCAAATCAGCGGCAATTCGGTAACTGCCTGCTTCCAGATTTTTCAGCGTGAACTCGTTCTTATCGTTCGGCTGGGTGAACGGCAAACCACCCAGATCGAGTTGCAGCAGCGAAAGGCTTTGGCTGTTTGTTTGGTCTTCGCGATTGGCGCGCAGCGAAATTTCCCGCGCGGAATAAGTTTCCGGCGGCCGGCAGGTTTCGCCCGGCTTGGCTTTTTCAATCAGGATGTTTCCGGCGATGGAAGCGAGCTTGAGCAGTTTCAATTCAACGCCTGTGACATCCGCGCCTTTGACAGAAACGCGGCGCGGCGCGCTCATCGCGCGGTCGTCGCTTTCGTTCTGGCGCAGGGCGATCAGTTCGTATTCGCCGTCGGCCACTCCGTACAGCGCGAAG
Source organism: uncultured Heliomicrobium sp. (assembly GCA_964603695.1). Lineage (GTDB taxonomy): Bacteria > Acidobacteriota > Blastocatellia > RBC074 > RBC074 > RBC074. Next base: position 809 of record CAZRXE010001475.1, on the reverse strand, counting down.
TTGCGCGAGCCGAGCGCCATCGTCATCGCTTCGGTCTGCCCTGTCGCCGGATTTCGCAACAACACGACGACAACATTGACGACGGCATCGCTTTCGACCTCACCGCTGAGCAGGCCGCTCACCGCGTGGCCGCGTTCGGCGCGATGGCGGATGTCAATGCCTGTGACTTCCGCGCCTTCGCGGACGGCGATTTCGGCGGCGGCGTCGCGCGTGGACGACGGATGAAAAGTCGGCGATTCATGCAGAATGTCGTTGGAATCGCCGAACTGACCGAAACCGCTGTTGATGCCGCTGTTGACACCGATTACGTAATCGCCCGCCGCCAATCCGTAAAGCCTGTAAACACCGCGATCATCGGTCATTCGTCCGATTTGCGTCAGTCCGGCGGTCATATCGTTGGCGGTGACGCGACGGCCCGCGACATCGCGCACACGTCGCGGCGTCACGCGCACGCCGACCAAAGCTTCGCCGGTGACATCGGTCACGCGACCGGTAATGACGCCGCCTTTGACCAGCGTGATCGTCACCTGGTCGCCGGGACGATGCAGCGGCGCGTCGGAAAGCGCGCGCGGCGAAACGTAGCCCGGCATCATCGCCATCAATTGATAAACGCCGGGCTGCAAACCCGTCAGTTTGAAATTGCCTTCTTCATCGGTCGCAGTGTGTTGGTTTTCGCCGAGTTTGACGTTGACCCCGAACGCGATGATTTGCGTTTCGGCCAGCGGCTGGCCATCCGCCGTGATAACGCGCCCGGTGATGGTACCGCTGCGACGCGCCACTTGTTTTTCGTCTTCGGCGGCGGTGGCGGC
>CAZRXE010001474.1:0-2057 GCA_964603695.1 uncultured Heliomicrobium sp. | reverse complement strand
ATCGCTTTTCAGGGTTACGACGGGTTTATGTATTCGGTCGGCTGGTTGGTGGCTTATCTGACTGTTTTATTGATCGTCGCCGAACCTTTGCGTAACGCGGGCAAATACACTATGGCGGATGTGCTGGCTTACCGTTTGAGTCCGCGACCGGTGCGGGCGATGGGCGCGCTTTCGACGTTGACCGTCAGCACGTTTTATATGATTGCGCAGATGGTCGGCGCGGGCGCGCTGGTATCGCTGCTGCTGAAAGACACCGGCGTCAATTTCAGCACGGCGGTCATCGTCATAGGCATTTTGATGATCGTTTACGTCGTGTTCGGCGGGATGCTGGCGACGACCTGGGTGCAGATCATCAAGGCCATTTTGTTGATGAGCGGGACGATTCTGCTCAGCATTTTGGTGTTGAAACACTTCAGCTTCAGCTTCGGCAACTTCTTCAATGCGATTGCCAACGTCACTTATCACGATGCGAAAGGTAATCTGGTGACGCAGGATTTTCTGACGCCGGGACTGCGTTACAAACCGCCTTATGGTGCGCTGGATTTGATTTCGCTGGGACTGGCGCTGATTTTTGGGACGGCAGGCTTGCCGCACATTCTGGTTCGGTTTTACACCGTGCCGGACGCGCGGACGGCGCGCAAAAGCGTGGTTTGGGCGATGGCCATCATCGGCACGTTTTACATTTTGACGACATTTCTGGGCTTCGGCGCGGCGACGATTGTCGGGCGGGATTTCATCGCCAAAAACGGCGGCACGAATATGAGCGCGCCGTTGTTGGCGCAGGCATTGGCGGGCGATTTGTTTTTCGCGTTCATTTCGGCGATTGCCTTCGCCACGATTCTGGCTGTCGTCGCCGGGCTGACGATTTCGGCTTCGACTTCCTTCGCGCACGATTTCTGGACGAACGTTTTGCATCACGGCAAGGAGCGTGCGCCCGGCGAAGAGGTTCGCGTGGCGCGCGTGACGGCGTTCGTGGTCGGCGCGGTTTCGATCACGATTGCCATTTTGCTGGGGCCGAATGCGAACGTGGCCTTTCTGGTGGCGTTGGCGTTTGCGGTGGCGGCTTCGGCGAATCTGCCTGTGATTGTGCTGTCACTTTTCTGGCGGCGGTTCAATACGCGCGGCGCGGTGACGGGACTGGCGACCGGACTGCTTTCTTCGCTGGCGCTGATTCTGCTCAGCCCCAGCATCATGAAAGCCAATGCAATCTTTCCACTGGAAAACCCCGGCATTGTCAGCATCCCGCTAGGATTTCTGGGAGCCTGGCTGGGGACGCTCACCGGGCGCGAAGAACACGCCGAAGACAAGTTTACGGAATTAACGGTTCGGGCGAACACGGGTCTCGGCGCGGAAGAGGCGACTTCGCACTGACGGAACTGAAAAGACCTCAGATTTGACTAAGACGTAAAATTCATGTTTCATGCCGCATCCAAAAACGGTGGGACATAAAGTACTTTTGGTGAATCATTGAGCGAAATCTCCGCCCGACACCTATAAGTTTTGATTTGAATATTTGATGGTGAGCGCAGTCCATACTCAATCACAGGCTGGTTCGCAGACCTCAACGACTACCCGCGCGCCCGAAATAACATTCTGGCGCGTGGAAGGAAGTCTGCTCAATTTGAGCGCCGTGCGACCGGTGGCGTTCTTTACCTGGAATGCACAGACGTTCTCCGAGCGTTGGTTTCGGCGCAGCGGCCTGGCATTAACGGCACTATTCCGTCCGCTTCTTTATGCGGCGGATAGGGTTTTTGCCACGCGGTTTTTGCACATGCTGTTGCGCGGCGTCAGCCGGGATCGCCTGGATTTGCTCGGCGAAGAATATTTCGATTACGTTCTGAAGCCGAAACTCAAATCGCAGGGAGTTGCACAGTTGAAAGACGCCCTGGCACGCGGCGAAAAAGTCGTACTGGTCAGCCAGGGATTGGATCACGTTATGCGTCCGCTCGCCGCATACCTCGGTGTCGAAGAATTGATCGCCAATCGTCTGGAATTCTGCGATGGCCGAGCCACAGGCAGATTGCTTTCGCCCGTCATTCGCCCGCGACAAGTGCTAA
>CAZRXE010001473.1:0-2468 GCA_964603695.1 uncultured Heliomicrobium sp. | reverse complement strand
GGAATTTTCATTGTCAATGGCGGCGTCGGCGCGGCCGGGAATCTGGTGTGGGGAAATTACATCGGCACGAACGCAGCGGGAACGGCGGCCATCGGCAATACGCAAAATGGGATTGAGACAAACAGTGCCAACAATAATACTTTTGGCGGCAATGTGCCTGGGGTGCGCAATGTCGTTTCCGGCAATGGGCTGTCGGGAATTCTGATCTTCAACAATTCGCCGAACAACCAGGTCTTGGGAAATTATGTCGGCACAAATGCGGCAGGCACGGCGGCGTTGCCGAATGGCGACCGTGGCGTGCGCATTTGGGATGCTGCTAACAATATCATCGGCGGCACGGCGGCGGGCGCGGGCAATCTGGTTTCGGGCAACAGCGTGGCCGGCATCAGCATTCAGGGCGCGACTTCGACAAACACTCAAGTGCTGGGCAATCAGGTTGGGACAAACGCAGCAGGCACGGCGGCCATTCCCAACGTCGGCCCAGGCGTGGGAATTTTCGGCAATGCAACCGGCACAATCGTTGGCGGGACAACCGTCGGAGCGCGAAACCTGATTTCCGGCAACACCGGCGACGGCGTGGGACTGGGCGCGAATAGTTGCACCGTGCAGGGGAATTTCATCGGCACGGACATCAACGGCACGGCGGGCTTAGGCAATGGATTGAACGGTGTCTTGATCAGCGCAGCGACAGGAAACATGGTCGGCGGAACCACTGTCGCTGCGCGCAACCTGATTTCCGGGAACAATCAGCGCGGCGTCTTCATTTTCGGCGTTGGGGCAGATAGCAATCAGGTGCGGGGCAATTACATCGGCACCGACATTAATGGGTCAACCGCCATTCCAAACAGTTTTTCGGGAGTTGTTATTCAAAACGGCGCCGGCAACTCAATTGGCGGCACAGCGGCGGGCGCGAGAAACGTGATTTCCGGCAACACGCAAAGTGGCGTTGCCATTCTTCAGCCTAGTGCCACCGGCAATTTGGTGCAGGGTAATTCAATCGGCATGAACGCGGCGGGCACGGCGACCCTGCCCAATGGTATAGACGGAGTCAACATTGACGACGCCGCGAATAACACCGTTGGCGGCACTGCCGCCGGGGCGGGTAATGTCATTGCAGGAAACACGGGAAATGGCGTCACCGTGTTAAATGCGGGAGCGACGGGGAATGGCGTTGTCGGCAATGCCATTCATTCCAACGGCGCGTTTGGCATTGATCTGGGCAACAATGGATTGACGGCCAATGACGCAGGCGATGCCGATGCAGGCACGAACAACCTGCAAAATTTTCCGGTGCTGAACTTCGTCACCAGCAGTGGTTTGGTGGGCGGATCGCTCGACAGTTTGCCGCAAAACACGGCTTATCCGGTTCGGATCGAATTTTTCGCCAACACCGCGTGCGATGCTTCGGGCAACGGCGAAGGCGAAGTGTACCTGGGCTTCATCAGCCTGCCCGCGCAGGGCTTTTTCAATTTCAACTTCACGCCCATCGTCACGAAGCCCTTCATCACTGCGACGGCCACCGACGCCAACGGCAATACCTCTGAATTTTCGACCTGCCGAATGCTTGGCGACGCGCCGATCACCGTCAATACGACGGCGGACACCGTGGCGGCGGACGGCTTTTGCTCTTTGCGCGAAGCGATTCAGGCGGCCAACACCAACGCCGCCGTCAATGAATGTGCGCCGGGCGCAGCCGGACTCGACAACATCATTTTCGCGCTGGGCACAGGCACGCCGAGCATCACCGTCACCGGCTCCGCGTTGCCTGCGATTACCGAACCGCTCAACATCAACGGCGCAACCGGCGGCGCAACGCGCATTGAGTTGAACGGGGCGGCGGCGGGCGCGAGCACGAACGGATTGGTCATCTCCGCTGGCGGCGTTTTGGTCACCAGCCTGGTCGTCAATCGCTTCGGGCAAAACGGCATTGTCATCCAGGCCGGCAGCGGCAGCAGCGTGCAAGGTTGTCTGATCGGGACAAACGCAGCGGGCGCGGCGGCGCTGGCCAATGGTGGGCATGGCATTTACATCAACAACGCGACCAACAGCACGATTGGCGGCGTGACGCCGGGCGCGGGCAATGTGATTTCGGGCAACGGGGGGCACGGCGTGGTGATTGAGGGCGCGCCGACGACGAACAATGTCGTGCAGGGCAATTTTATCGGCACGAACATCACCGGCAGCGCGGCCATCCCCAATGCTGGCAATGGAGTGAATATCGTCACCGCATCCGGCAATACCGTTGGCGGCGCGGTGACGGCGGCGCGCAACGTTATCTCCGGCAACGGTCAGCATGGCGTCGTGATTGACAGCACGTCGAACAATCAAGTGCTGGGCAACTTCATCGGTCTCAACGCCAACGGCACGGCGGCGCTCGCCAACAACCTGAACGGCGTATTCGTTGCCGGTGCGAACAACACCATCGGCGGAACGACGGCGGCTGAACGAAACATCATTTCCGGCAACGG
>CAZRXE010001472.1:0-6055 GCA_964603695.1 uncultured Heliomicrobium sp. | reverse complement strand
ACTCTGATTGTTGAGTTTAAGTTGAAGGGAATACGTTCGGATCGCGACCGGCAAAACAGCGTTCGTGATCTCGAACGCGATGTCTCTGCTATGACGCCGGGCATGCTAAATCAAGCCAAACTATTTTGAAACAGAAACCCTGTCTTGGCGTAAAAGTCCCCGCGAACATCAAAGCCAATCAACCGATAAATCAACTTTTGACAAAGACAAAACCCGGCGCTTGGCAGCCTTGGGCGGCGGAGTTTTCGTTGACGATCAAATCAAAACAAGGAGTGAAACCATGTCTGTTCAAAATCAAATCATCGCTTGCGTCGTCAAGCAGTACGGAACCGGACGGTATCGAAGCTGCGTCAGCCTGAACAAAGGCAATACCATTTGTTTAGGCACACACGACAACGAACAGTCCGCCACCGAAACCATCAATCAGTTTTGGCAATTCTGGGAGGAGTGTCCGAAAGGCGAGAATAGAAGACCCGAAGACCTGTCTTTGTTCATCAAATCTATAAACGGCGAGATGGCACTTGCCGCCTAACCCACAAACTTATAGCCCATTCCGTGAACAGTCAGGATGAATTGCGGATGGCGCGGATTGGGTTCCAACTTCTGACGCAGCCAGGCGACGTGAACATCCACGGTTCGCGTCGTCGGCATGGCGTCATAACCCCAGACTTCATTCAGCAATTCATCGCGTGAAATGGTGGCTTCGCGGTGTTCGATGAAATACCGTAGCAAGTGAAACTCCTTGGCCGAGAGTTCAATCCGCTCGCCGTTGCGTTCGATTTCGGCGCGGCGGAAATCCACTTTGATCGAATCGAATTGGTAGGTTTCGGCGGAAGGCTGCGCCGGCGCGGGAGGCGTCGCCGCGCGTCGCAACAAAGCTTCGACGCGCGCCAGCAGTTCCATCATCTCAAAGGGTTTGGTCAGGTAATCGTCCGCGCCAAGCTTCAAGCCAATGACTTTGTCCACCACCTGACCGCGCGCCGTCAGCATCAAAATCGGCGTGGTGATGTTTCGCTGCCGCAAGTCCCGACACACGTCAAAACCGTTCCTGCGCGGCAACATCACGTCCAACAAGATGCCGTCGAAAAATTCATTGGACGCACGCTCCAAGCCTTTCTCGCCATCGCGAACGGATTCGACTTGATAGCCTTCGCTGGTCAGCCGGTCGGTCAGCGTTAAGACCAGGCCGGGTTCGTCTTCAACGAGCAAGATGCGTTTGCTCATAAGCCCCTTTTATTTTTTCGGCGGAGAATTCTTCAGCGACAATCAGGGGCAATCTAAGCGTAAACATGCTGCCTTGTCCGATTTTGCTTTCCACGCTGACTTGCCCGCAGTGCGCTTCGACAATGTGCTTTACCAAACTCAGACCCAACCCATTGCCGTGAATCTGGCAGGCGACGACTTCCTTGCCGCGATAGAACGGCTCGAAGATGTGCGGCAGTTCGGACGGCGCGATGCCGAGGCCGCGATCCGAAATTCGGATTTGAACTTCGCCGCCTTGCGCGGACGGAACGGCTTCGACGGTCAAGCCGATCCAGCGATTGTCGCCATTGTATTTCATCGCGTTGCTGAGCAGGTTTTGAATGGCGCGGCTCAGCGCGGCGGCGTCTGCTTTGACCAGCGGCAAGTCGGCGGGAATTTGTTTCTCAAGCTCGAACTCGCCTTCGATCAGTTGCAGGTGACAGGCGGCCAGCGCGTCTTCAATCACGCGATGGAGTTCGGTCGGGCGCAGTTCATAAGTTTTTCGACCGGATTGCGCGCCGGCGAATTCCAGCACTTGTTCGACCATGCCGGTCAGGCGGCGGCCTTCGTCGCGAATCAAACCGCCGTAGCGTTTGATTTGGTCTTGGTTGTCAATTACGCCGTCGGCCAGATTTTCCGCCGCCGAGCAAATCACGGCCAGCGGCGTGCGCAGTTCGTGCGATACGCCGGCGACGAATTCCATTTGCTGCTTGGCCAGATGCTGCGAACGGCGGCTGGACAGAACGATGAAACCTACGCTGACGCCCAGCAACAACAGGATGCCGAAGCTGATGCCGAGGTTTCGACGACGGACGCTAGCGACAGCGGCGTCCAGTGAACCGGCGCGATGTTTGACCAGCAATTGCCAGGAGCCTTCTTCGCCGCGCTTGAGAAATTGTTTTGCAATTGAACTGTCAGGCTTCGGCAGCGCGCTTTCAGCCTGAAGCTGGGTGGACTTGTCGCCATTGGATTCCTTGATGTTGATGTCGCTTTGAAACACGCTGACGGCAACTTGATTTGATTCGCTTTTGAAAATTCGACTGCCGCTGGAAATGGGCGACGCAGGAATTGCCGGAATGACTATAGGCGGCGGCACACCGGCAATCATCAATCTGTCCACTTCTTCCGGGCGGATTTTGAACAAAAAGCTCCTGATGTCGCTTTGCTCGAAGGCTTTGATCGGCAATCCAGCGTCGGTTTGGAAGATGACTTCCTTGCCTTCGCTGCGGCGGACGATGGCCAGGTTGTAATCATTTGCGCCGTCGGTCAGGAAGTGTCGCCGCGCCAATTCCGGGATCAATTCGGACTGAATGTATTCCAGGTTGAGTACCGCGATGGTGTTGGAGCGTTTGTCGGGAAAGATAGGAGCGGTGGGCAAATGCGGGCCAATATCCGGGATGACCAGCGCGGGGACATCGTCCGCAATCTGATGGGCGGAAATCTGAAACACGATGCCGCGTCCGATGCGCGTTTGTATTTGTTCCTGTGTTTGGCCGAGAACACTGCGCAGCATCATCTGCGTGGATTCCTGTACCTGACGCTGTGCTTCGAATTTGGCGCGGATGGATTTCAGATTTTCCGGCCATTGGACGACTTCCAACACCTGCGTGGCCGGATTGAAATGCGTCGGCTGCAATTGGCCATGTTCATCGAAGCGGGTGCGATAAAGGTCTCGGATCAATTTGGGGCGGGTAGCGTTGGCCAGCAACCGCTGGTAGCGCGCGGCCAGCACGGCGTCAGGTTCGTCGGCAACGGGCGCTGAGCTTTGCAGTTGCAGGTAAACGCCGGTCAATTCGCGGTCGAAGTCGGCACAGAACCGTTCGGCGCTAGTTTTCAGATTGGCCTGCCGGCGTTCGCGGTCGGCGGCGCTGACTTCGCCCAACCAGCGGTACTGCAAAACAGCCAGCAGCGGCAGCAGCACCAGCAGCGCAATTACCAGCAGTAACATCAATGACGGTCTTCGTTTCATCGCCTGAATCTCCCAAAAACGCGGCGCATCATAGCACGGGCTTGATGGCCTAACTCCGTGTCGGCGCAAATTTTACATCCTTAACAACTGTTTGTTGTCGGTACGTAAACAGCAATGCCGTCGCCGTTTTTCATAACTTGATTTCGACCAGTTCATCGTTTACCTTGCCCGCCTTGTTGCCCTCACGGCATCCGTCAATTCAACACGCAAACGAAAATGCCGACGCGACAATCTCCACAAATACTTTCAGAGGTTTTCTGTTCATGAGCAAAACGAAGAGCAATCGCAAGGGCAAAGCTGTCCAAACTGCGCCTGATGCAGGTAAAAGAAAATTCCTGCTGCTGGGATTGGGCGGCGCGGGAGCTTTGGCCGTTGCTGGAATCGGTTACAGTGCGGGCTGGTTTGGTTCCGCCACACCTTCGCCTTCCGTTCCCGCCGTATCGCCGACGCCGAATCTGGCCACCGGCAAACCGCTTCCGCCGATGACGCTGACGGCCAATTACCAAAACGCGCTGGCGGCGGCCAACGACTTGACCAGTTTTTACGCGCGCGAATTGAACAATGCTTCGACGCTGATTCACGCCGTCCGCGCCTTCGGCAAAAATTTCAAATTGAACGACGGTTCGCTGGCTGTGGACTTTCTTTGTTCGCGGTTCGCGGCGGAAAAAGAAATCAACGGCAAACGCTACGTTTATTTCACTCGTGAAGCCGAAGTTCACGAATTCAGCTTTCTGAAAACAATGCTGGAAGCAGGCGTCAGCCCGGATCAGCCCGTGACCGTGGGCGCGAACAAATACACGCTGCGCGATGTGGGCGAAAGCGCCAAAATGCTTTTCCGCTGCGACCCGAAAAACTTCGACCGCTACGAGGCCAACTACCTCGGACGCCACATGCCCTGGGCATTGATCTCCTTTTCGATTCTGGTTTCGCCGGCGCAACCTACTTGGACGAACGCTTACGGCGAAACCATCAACCTTCCGGAAATCATTGATACAAGTCTGTCGGTGCTGAACGGGCTTTGCGAGGATGTTTATCAAACCTCCGGTCGCGGCGAACTGGAATCTTTGGAATTCCGAAAAGGGCTGAAGAAGTTTAGCTGCGACGGTATGCACAGCGTCTACAGTTATTACTCCTGCCTAAAGCATGGCTATACCCAAAACAATATGCAGGAGAGGATGAACAAGCTGACAGACAACGTGCTGCTACGGTTGCGCGAAGATTCGCTGGCCATTGATCGCGAAGCTGATGCCGTCAAAAGCATGGGGCCGGATTTCATCACACGTCTGGCCCAGGAAGATCAGGGCGGCAAAGTCACCACCAAAGGCGCTCCGCCCGCGGCGCTGGCCGAAGTGATGCGCTTTCGGTTCCAAATCCGAATGCTAGGGCACGCGATGGAAGCGCTCAATTACGCCAAGCTGCACAAGCTCATCAAGCTGACGCCGGCGCAGGAAGGAAAGCTGCGCGCCGGAGAACAAATGCTTTATGACTATCTGGTCAAACTCCGCGCGACCGATTTGCAGCCTTACATGAACTGGCACGATAAATTCGTCAGCGAGACCGTCATCGCGCTGGCGCACGCGGCACGCGGAATGAAACTGCTGACTTCGGACAATCCCGACACGGTGGCGTGAGCCACGACAACGTTATGAATACCAAACGAATTTTTCCGCTGTTTGTCCTGCTGGCTGGGATTTCCGCAGCCTGCGTCACAGCGCAGACCGCGCCGGTCAAACCTCTTCCGATTTACGAACAATGCGCGGAACTCAAGAGCGGAACGGCCACGGATGACGCTGTGTCCAAATCCATCGCCGCGCTGAAAAGTCAGGACGCCAAAGCGCGCGCCGAGGCTGCGAAACAACTGGCGGCGGCTTGCGACGGGCGAGCCGTTGATCCGCTGATTGATCTGTTGACGGATTCAGACACCGCCGTTCGCATTGCAGGCGTGGAGGCGCTGGGCAAGCTGGGCGATCCGAATTCGGTGCAACTGATGATTGACACGGTCGGCCAGCAAAACTCCCAAGTCAGAATGGCGATGATCAGCGCCTTTGCTTCGTTCAAGACCTTCCTGGCACGCAATGCAGTGACCAATCACATTGCCAACGCGAATGGCGAAGACATTTCGGACGAAGCCGATATGCGCGTTCGATGCACGGCGATTCTGACGGTTTGCCAGTTGAAAGACGTGCAGCATTCGCGCAAAGCCATTCTCTTCCTGAATCTTTTTCTCCAAAGCAAACACGCTTCCACCCGCAAACTGGCCGAACAAACCATGATGGAATTGAAAAACACGCGGAACGGCCCATCGGAGATGACCGGCATTCTCAGTCAAAGCAACGATCCGATGTTGCGGCGTTGGGCGGCCCAATGGATCGGCAAAATCGGCCTGACCGAAGCACGCGACGCACTGGAGACAGCAGCGGCAACGGATTCCGACCCGACCGTCAAGCAGCTTGCGGCGGAGTCGCTGAAACAACTTCCCGCGTCGCGGCAGTGATTTGGGCGCTTCGGAGCGGTGTGCTATGCTGCGCCCTCTTTCAACCCATCAAAACCAATCATCAATTCATTTCGGAGGAATCGCTTTGAGCGTTCTGGTTGATAAAAATACCCGTCTGATCGTCCAGGGACTGACCGGCAAGGAAGGCACTTTTCATGCGCTGCAAATGCGCGATTACGGCACGAACATCGTCGGCGGCGTGACGCCCGGCAAAGGCGGCACCACGCACGAAGGCTTTCCCGTCTTCAACACCGTGGCCGACGCCGTCGAAAAAGCCGGCGCGAACGTGTCCGTCATTTACGTGCCGCCGCCGTTTGCCGCCGACGCAATTATGGAAGCCGCCGACGCCG
>CAZRXE010001471.1:0-2483 GCA_964603695.1 uncultured Heliomicrobium sp. | reverse complement strand
TATAACAAAGCGGCGTGCCGGGTTTTCGCCAAAGCTATTACCAAAGCGTCTCAAGTTGAAAGTGAACTAAAGGAAGTGTACTTGAGCGATGAAGAGTTTGTCGCAGCTTTTTCAACTAAGACGCTCAATACCAAACGCAGTCGTAAGCTTGTTCGTTACATCTTGTACTCTCTGGAAAATCAGATTGCTTCGGCGGCGTATAACTACGAAGATGATTTCGGAACGATTGAACACATACTTCCTGAAAATCCGTCTCCTGAATGGGATGAGTTTTTCAAACCGGAAGAGCAAGCCAATTTTATATTTCGGCTTGGGAATTACGCTTTGCTGGAATCCGGCAAAAACAGCGCGGACTGCCGGAATAGCTTGTACGCCGAAAAGCTTCCGATTTATCAAACCAGCAAGTACCAAATCACCAATCTCATTGGTAACCAGGACTGGACTCCTACTCAGGTAGTGAATCGGCAGGAGCAAATGGCCAAATGGGCTAAATCTGTTTGGCGGATTCAGTACTAAACACATTCATCGGGCTTCATTTCCGAAAGGAACTTGCAAATGTTCAAACAGTCGCTCATCTCCTTGCTTTTACTCGCTTCGCTTGCGTTCACAGGCTACGGACAAAAACGCGTTCCCGGCGTTGACGATCTGCTCAACGTCAAAACGCTGGGCGGCGCGCAGATTTCGCCGGACGGCAAATGGGTGGCTTACACCGTCACCGAAACCGACTGGAAGCAGAACGGCTACCTGACGCAAGTCTGGCTGGCCAATGTGCCGACCGGACGCTTGCTGCAACTGACGCGCGGCGAAAAGTCGGCGGGCAATCCGCAATGGTCGCCGAACAGCGAATGGCTCAGCTTTACGTCCAATCGTATCGGCGACAAAAACCAGATTTTCGTCATTCGGCCCGATGGCGGCGAAGCCACGCAATTGACCAAAGCGGAAAACGGCGTCGGCGGTTACACCTGGTCGCGCGACGGCAAGCGCATCGCCTTCACGGCCGGCGACATTGACGGCAAAGCCGCCAAAGAGCGGCAGGACTATCTGGGCGGCTTTGAAGTCGTGCGCAAAGAGTACAACCATTCGCACCTGTGGACGTTTGACGTGGAAGACGCCTTGAAAGCGCCCGTCGCCGGAACGCAGCGCACCAAAGGCAAGGACTTCACGGTCGGTTCAGCTTCGTGGTCGCCGGATGGAAAGTGGATTGCGTTCAGCGCGACGGTCAACCCGGATTTGATTCAAGGCGGCACGTCGGACATTTACCTGCTTTCCGTGACGGACAATTCCGTCAAGAAATTGGTCAGCCAGCCGGGGCCGGACAACAATCCCAATTGGTCGCCGGACGGCAAATGGATCGTGTTTTCGTCGGCGATGGGCAATCCGAAGTTCTTTCACGCGAACACGCGGCTGGCGCTGGTTTCGGTGGACGGCGGCGCGCCGCGTTCGCTCACCGAAGGTTTTGACGAACAGCCGCAGTTCATCGAATGGAACGCCGACGGCATTTACTTCGGCGGTTTGCAGAAAACGGCGGCGCACTTGTTCCGGCTCGATCCGACGAGCGGCAAATTCACGCGCGTCAGCCAACCGGACAACCTGATGCTCGGCGGCGCGAGCTTCAGCGAAGACGGCAAACAAATCGCCTTCACCGCGCCTTCGGCAACTTCGCTCAGCGAGATTTACGTGACTTCCCTTTCCGGCTTTGCGCCGCGCAAACTGACGGCGATGAGCGAGCAGGTCAAGGACTGGACGCTGGCCACGCGCGAAGTCATTTCCTGGCAGAGCAAGGACGGCGCAACCATCGAAGGCGTTTTGATTAAACCGGCGGACTTCGATCCGAACAAAAAGTATCCGCTGCTGTGCGTGATTCACGGCGGGCCAACGGGCATTGATCGCCCGACGCTGCTGGATCGGACGTACTATCCGAGCGACATCTGGGCGGCGAAAGGTGCGCTGGTCTTGAAGGTGAACTATCGCGGCAGCGCCGGTTACGGCGAAAAGTTCCGGCAATTGAACGTCCGCAATCTGGGCGTGGGCGATGCCTGGGACGTGATTTCCGGCGTGGACTTTTTGATCGGCAAAGGTTGGGTGGACGGCAATCGCGTCGGTTGTATGGGCTGGTCGCAAGGCGGCTACATTTCGGCGTTTCTGACGACTTCCAGCGACCGTTTCAAAGCCATCTCCGTCGGCGCGGGCATTTCCAATTGGGCGACTTACTACTACAACACGGACATCACGCCGTTCACGATTCAATACCTGGACAAAGACCCGGCCCTTGACCCGGAGATTTACGCCAAGACTTCGCCGATGACTTACATCAAACAAGCCAAAACGCCGACCTTGATTCAGCACGGCGAATTCGACCGCCGCGTGCCGATCCCGAATGCTTACGAATTGCGGCAAGGTTTGGAAGATCGCGGCGTGTCGGTGGAGATGATCGTTTACAAAGGCTTCGGCCACGGCATCACCAAACCAAAGGAAATGCGCGC
>CAZRXE010001470.1:0-8406 GCA_964603695.1 uncultured Heliomicrobium sp. | reverse complement strand
GCGTTGATAGTCAGGGAATATTGTCTTTCGCCGAAACAGGAGTTGGCATCGGTCGCGCGCATTATAAAGTTGAATGAGCCTTGGGCGGTTGGAGTGCCGGCGACTTCGCCGGTTGAAGCGTTCAGCGTCAAACCATTCGGTAATCCGCCGCCGGGATTGCTCCAGACGATTGCACCGATGCCGCCGGATTGGGTGAAGCTTTGCGTGTAAGGCACGTTCATCGCTCCCGCCTGCAAGGCCGGGTTTGTCGGATGGATGGTGACGGTCGGGCAGGTGACGGTCAGGTTGAACGTGCGCTCGCCGAGGCATTGGTTCGCGTCGGAGGCGCGAACGGTAATGTTGCCGTTGAAGGTTTGCGTCGGCGTGCCGGAAAGTAAACCACTTGGCGTCAACGTCAGGCCAAGCGGCAACGAACCGTTTACTACTTGAATGGTGTGCGGCGGCGTGCCACCCGTTGCCGTGAGTTGCGTTGGCGTATAAGGCACGCCCACCGTGCCCGACGGTATAGTCGCGGGATTTAATGTGATCGTCGGACAGTTGATCGTCACGATGTAATTTTGCGAACCCGTGCATTGATTGGCGTCGGTGGCTGTGATGGTGAAGTTGAAAGTGCCGGGCATCGTCGGAGTGCCGGCGAGCGTCCCCGTCAAAGCCGTAAAGGTCAGTCCCGGCGGCAAAGTGCCCGTTTGGCTGAAACTATACGGCTGGCTGCCGCCTGAAGCCGTGAAGGCCTGATTGGGATAGGCCACGCTCTGATCGCCGTTGGGCACGGAAATCGGCAAGAGGCTGATGGTCGGGCATTGCGACGGCACTGCGCCCGGCCAGAAACCTCCTTGAACGGCATAAGTTCCGCCGCTGGATTGTGTGGTCAAGCTTTGGCCGATGGTTCCGGTGATTTCGTTCGCGCCGCCGGTGCTGCGTTCGCCGCCGCCGGCGATGACCGATTGCGTGAAGTTGAAACTGCCGCCCGATTGCACGGGCACGAGTGGTTCGGCGTTTTTGGTTGTGCGGGCGGGCGGTGCGGGACGCGCGGGGACGACGGTTTTGCGCGTCCAACTCGGCGGCGCGCCAAAACGTGCCTGAATGGTCAATGCGCCCAAAGTGAGCAGCAGTGCCGGCCACAGCAAATGCGAACGTTTGGCGGTGTATTTCATACCTTGGGTCTCCCGGCGAAAAGCCTGTCTTTACTCAAAACTTTTGTGTTGAATCAGGTGGGGGCTCGACTGATGAAAGTGCAAGGACGGGCAAAAGAGCAAAAAAGGTTCTGCTCTTTTGCCGCCCTTGTACTTTTATGAATCGAGACATTCCAGAACACCTTCCGTCATTGTGCCGCTCCCGCTTCGGTGCGCCTCGGCTCTATCCGTCGGCTCTATCCGAATGATGTGCAGCGTCGCCGAAGCCGTCGCCACGATGGCGTCGTTGGCGTCGCGCAACTCGCCTTCGACAAAAGCGACCGAACTCGTCCGGTGAATGGTGCGTCCTGTGCCCCGCAGCTTGCCGGGTTTACAGGCGCGCAGGAAATTCACCTTCAGTTCCAGCGTCGGGCCGAACTCGCCGGGCTGGTAAGTCGTTGCCGGAGCCAAGCTCGTGACTTCATCGAGCATGGCGGCCAGAAAGCCGCCGCCGATGTTTCCCAGAACATTGCAGAAATCCGGCTTGGCCGTGAATTCCAGCGTGATTTGGCCGGAATCGGGCACGGCTTCGATAATCTCGAAACCCAGCGTGAGTTCCGCCGGCGGCATGGGCACGTTGCCCGCGACCATTTCCCAAAAGACGTGACGTTTGCTCATGGTTTGCTCTCCTGGTGGGGTTAGGCGGCGACTTTCGCCGCGATCAGGTCAGCCGCGCGATTCGCAATCATCGCCACCACCGCGTTCGGATGGCCGCGCGGCACGGCGGGCATCACGGAAGCGTCGGCCACCCACAATCCATCCACGCCGCGCACGCGCAATTGCGGATCAACCACTGAGCGCGAATCGGCTCCCATACGACAAGTGCTGGTCGGGTGGTAAACGGTTTGAATTTCGGACGAGAGCCGCGCCAGCAACTCGGCGTCGTTGGTGAGTTCGGGGCCGGGGAAGATTTCTTTGTCCACGAATTCAGCCAGCGGTGCGGTTTTAACGATCCGGCGTGCCAGACGCACTCCGGCCAGTGTGGCCGCAGCGTCGCGGCCTTCGGCGTCCGTCAGCAGACCGAAATCAATCAACGGCGCAGCCAGCGGATCGGCGCTGCGCAGTCGCAAACTGCCACGCGAACGCGGCGCGACCACGGCAACGCCGATGCTGACGGCATCTACTTGTGGCGCTTCCAGCCCCTGATTGCGCCACTCGAACGGAGCCAGGATCAATTCCACATCGGGCGCAGTGCCGGGCGCACCGTTTGAGCGCGTGAAGGCCATCGCTTCGACCGCGTTGCTGGCGAGCATGCCGCGTTTGAACAGCAGGTAACGCAGCAGATTGAGCGGGGATTCGGCTTGTTTGAAAGTGCCCGTGCCGCGCGTGCGAAAGGTGGTGACGACCATCGGATGGTCTTGTAGGTTCGCGCCGACTTCGGGCGCGTCGTAATAAACCGGCAACCCCAGTTGCCGTAAGGTCGCAGCCGGGCCGATACCGGAAAGCATCAACACTTGCGGCGAACCGAACGCTCCGCCGGATAGCACCACGCCGCGCGCCGAGAAGGTTTTTTCCACGCCGCCCTGCCGCACGGTCACACCGGTCGCGCGTCCGTTCGCCAATTCGACGCGCAAAACCTGCGCCTCGCGCACGACTTCCAGGTTGGCGCGTTGCATAGCCGGTTTCAGATAAGCGTCGTAGGCGCTGAAACGTTGGCCGTCTTTGTGCGCGAGTTCAGTCAACCAGGCGCCTTCAAAAGCGTCGCCGTTGTAATGCGGTTGATCGCCCAAACCCGCCGCGCGCGCCGCCGCGACAAAGGCGTGCGACAACGGATGCGCGTTTTTGTTGGGCGAAACCATCATCGGCCCGCTGCGTCCGCGCGCGCCGTTGGTTTCCTCGCCGAGCCAGCATTCCTGCGCGCGAAAGACAGGGGCGACTTCTTCCCAGCCCCAGCCGGTCGCGCCCGCCGCTGCCCATTCGTCGAAATCCGCCGGATGACACCACTGATGAATCTGGGCGTTCATATTCGACGAACCGCCCAGCATCTTGCCGCGCGGGGTGAAGACGCGCCGTCCGTTGGCGGCGGTCTGCGGTTCGCTTTCAAAGTTCCAGTCCAGCTTGCCTTTGAAGAGCTTGGCGAAACCCGCAGGCATTTTGACGAAAGGACTGGACGGTTTGCCGCCCGCTTCAATTAACGTGACGCGCAACTTGCCGGATGCTGTCAAACGCTCGGCCAGTACGCAACCGGCAGTGCCCGCGCCAACAATGATGAGATCGTTCATGGTTGTTCTCCTTGATTTTCTGATTGAACAGATGGGAGTTATAGGAAGCAACATAGCCCTCATAGCTCCCATAACTTCCATCAGCGGATTTTCCTGCGCGGCGCTTTGCGCAGTTTAAGTTCCAGATTGGCGAGCCGCTTTTGCAGCGCGGCGTTTTCCGCCTGGAGTTCCTTGACTGCGTTAATGAGTACGACTGTCAGTTGATCGTATTTGACGCCTTCGATCACGCCGTCTTTATTGTGCGTGACCAGCAGCGGTTCGACTTTGCCCACTTCTTCGGCGATCAGGCCGAGGTCGGCTTCTTTGCGCTCTTTCCAATCGAAAGTGACCGGGCGCAGTTGACCTATCAGGTTCAGCCCGGCGCGTAGCGGCTGCACGTTTTGTTTGTAGCGTCGGCTGGACGAACAGGATGAAAGCACAGTGCCATTGATGCAGACGTGCGTTGCACTGGCGGAAGTGAGCGCGCCAATCGAAACCGTGTCCATGCCGTTGCGCCCTAATTGAATGCGATTGCTGTCGGAGACTGCGGCTTGCGAGCCGATGGCGGTGGCGAAGGAAAAACCGGCGGCTCCGAGATTAGCCCCTTGCCCGATCAGCGTGTTGTTATCGCCGGTGGAATTCAGGCTGCCGGCGTTCTGCCCGACAAAAGTGTTGTTGTCGCCGTCGGAGAGTCCGCTGCCTGTATCCGTTCCGAAAAAGGCATTGTTGTTGCCGTCCGAAAGAGCAATGCCTGCGCTTTTTCCGAAAAACGAATTGCCGTTGCCGGTTGAATTGCCTTGCCCGGCGAGTGCCCCGAAAAAGGAATTGTCGGCTCCGGTCGAACTGTTTCCGCCTGCATCCCTGCCGGCAAAAGTATTGAAGCTGCCGGTAGTGTTTTGCTCGCCCGCGAAGGCTCCGAAAAACGCATTGCCGCTGCCCGAAGTGTTCGTCACGCCGGCGCCGATTCCCGCGAACAGGTTGAGATTGCCTGTGTTCGCCAGAATGCGGACGCCGTTCAGATTGAATTGCATAGTGGCGTTCAGAATGCCGGCGGTGCCTGTTCCGCCGATGGCGAAATTCGTTCCTGCCTGCGTCACCAGCGAGTTTTGAATGTAGTTGCCGCTGCCGGCGGGAAGATCGGCTGCCTGAATCGCGGAACTTGTCCAGCCGGTGCCGGTGCTGCGCAGGTAATTGCCCGCCGCGCCCGTTGCCGTCAGCCCAGTGCCGCCGCGCGCCACGGCCAACGTGCCGTTGATGATGTTCGCGGCGTTCAAGCCGCTTAATTGCGAGCCGCTGCCCTGAATAGTGCCTTCCACTGCCAAATTGCCCAGCACTCGAACCAGGTCTTCCTGCGTGGCGCGCCCCAGCACAATGGTATTGCTGGTTTGCACAGTCGCGCCGGAACCGATGGCCGTGGCGAAGCTGAGATTGTTTGCGCCGAGCGAGGTTCCTTGTCCGAGCAAAGTGTTGTTGCTGCCGGTCGTGTTGGTCGTGCCCGCGCCTTGTCCGAAGAAAGCGTTGCCGGAACCGGTCGAATTCGACGTGCCCGCCGAAGTGCCGACAAAGACATTGTTATTGCCGGTCGCGTTCAAACTGCCGGCCAATGCGCCGAGGATCGTGTTGCCGCTGCCGCCTGTGTTGGAAGTTCCTGCCGCTGCGCCCGCGAAAAGATTGCTGGTGCCCGTCAGATTGGTCGCGCCTGCGGTTGCGCCCAGAAAAGTGTTGGAATTGCCGGAAGTATTAGCCGCGCCGGCGTTGTTGCCGACAAACAAATTGGAATTGCCGGGATTGGCCAGCACTCGATTGTTGTTCAGGTTGAATTGCGTCGTGGCGTTGACGATGTTCGCGCCGAGAGTGCCGCCCGCCGTGCCGTCGCCGCTGATGTTGAAATTGGCGGCTGTTTGCTGCGTGGTCGTGTTCTGGATGTAGCGTGTGCTGCCCGGCGGAATGGCCGCCACTGGAATTAGGCCGGTAATTTTGCTGCCGGCCAGATCCGTTATCTTGGCGTCGGTGACACTGCCGTTGGCCAATTTGGCGTTGGTTACGGAGTTGTTGGCAATTTGGGTCGAATTTTGCGAACCGGTCACATCTCCTGACAACGTCCCGCTGAAATTCACGGCGGTTGTCGCGGTTGTCGCAATGTCCGCCTGTCCTGCGCTCAGACTGCGAATCGCGTATGGCGTGGATTGCACGGGTTGGCGCGGCGTCAGCGTGGTGAACGCGCCCGTACTCACGCCGGGGCGCACGCCGATTTCCAGCCAGCGCGCCGCGCCGTTGAAACACGCCGGACACGCGCCGAAATTGAGTTGCACTGTAAACACGCCGTTGGCGACGGCTATATCCTCGATGGTCAGGTCGCCGCCTTGTTGCAAGCCTCCCGCGAGTTGGTCGAAGAGTTTGAATTGCATGTCAAACGGACCGTTAGCGGGATTGCCCCCGTCGGTGAATTTGCCTTGATACGTGAAGGCGGTGGTTTGGGCGAGCAAAGTCATGCTGCCGATCATCAGCCCGCACAACACGAGTGCGAGGCGTGTGCATAAAATAGTTGGCGACATGGAAACCTCCATTGCTAAACAGACTGTGAAAGGGGAGAAGTGCATGCCTGACGAGAGGACCCGGCACGCGACAACTTAGCCCAACCCCCCACTTAGCCCAACGCACCAGCTTGCTTTTCAGCGTTTCGTGGCACGCTTTGGTCGCCGCAGCAAGGTACGTACTTGGTTTTGCAATTGAGTGATTTGCCGCTGCTGGGCGGCGATTTGCGCCTGTTGCTCCTTGACTGCGTTGATGAGTACGACGGCGAGTTGATCGTATTTGACGCCTTCGATTACGCCGTCCTTGTTGCGCGTGACCAGCAGCGGTTCGACTTTGGCGACTTCTTCGGCGATCAAGCCTAGGTCTGGTTCCACTCGACCTTTCCAGTCAAACGTCACCGGCTGTAAGCGGCTCACCAGATTCAGCCCGGCGCGCAGCGGCTGCACGTTTTGTTTGTAGCGTCGGCTGGACGAACAGGATGAAAGCACCGTGTCGTTAATGCAGACATGCACGGCGGAGGCTGTCGCTAACGTGCCGATCGAAACCATATCCAGACCATCGCGTCCCAGTTGAATCCGATTGCTCGCGGTCACGATGGCATCCGCGCCGAGGACAGTGGCGAAGCCCAGGCCGTTGCTCGCCACGTTCGCGTTCGAGCCGATGATCGTATTGTTGCTGCCCGTCGTGTTGGTGTCCCCGGCGCTTCTGCCCAGGAAAAGATTATTGCTGCCGGTGGTATTGGCAACTCCCGCAAACGCCCCGATGAAAGTATTGTTGTCGCTGAGGGTACTCACCCTGCCTGCATCCGTCCCGAAGAAGGCGTTGCTGAATCCCCGGTTGGACTCACCCGCCCGCGCTCCAAAGAACGCATTATTGAATTCCGTGACGATCGCCGCGCCGGCGTTGAAGCCGAAAAACGCGTTGAAATTGCCCAACGTATTGGCCGCGCCGGCATTGGCTCCGACGAAAGTGTTTTGGCCGCCGGTGGTCAAAGCGCCCGCGCCAATCCCGGCAAACAAACTTAAGGCTCCTGCCGCCAGGATACGCTGGCCGTTCAGGTTGAATTGCGTCGTAGCATTGACGCTGCCGCCGCTGAGCGTGCCGCCCGCCGTGCCGTTGCCGCTGATGTTGAAATTGCTGGCGGTTTGCAGCGCCGCCGTGTTCTGAATGTAGTTGTTGCTGCCGCCCGGCACGTCCGCTGCCTGCAAAGCCGCGCTCGTCCAATTCGTTCCGTCGCTGCGCAACAGATTGCCCGTCGCGCCCGCCGCCGTCAGCCCAGTGCCGCCGCGCGCCGTGCCGAGCGTGCCCGTCGTAATGTTGGCCGCGTTCAGATTGGTGACGCCTGCGCCGTTGGCGGTCAGTACGCCCGGCACGCTCACCGCGTCCTGTCCGCCGCTGCGCCCCAACACAATCGTATTGCTCGCCCCGACCGTCGCCCCCGCGCCCAGTGCCGTTGCGAAATCCAGATTGCCGGCACTCACGTTCGCGCCCGCGCCCAGCACCGTGTTGTTGCCGCCGGTGGTATTGGCCGCGCCCGCACTCAGGCCGAAGAAGCTGTTGCTGCTGCCCGTCGTCGTGCCGTTGCCGGACGACCTGCCGATGAAGCTGTTGTTGCTGCCCGTCGTGAGCGCGCCGCCCGGGCTGCCGCCGGCCAGCAGATTGCCCGTGCCTGGCGCGCTCAACACACGGCTGCCGTTCAGGTTGAATTGTGTCGTCGCGTTGACGAGGCCGGCGCTGAGCGTACCGCCCACCGTGCCGTTGCCGCTGATGTTGAAATTGCTGCCGGCTTGTTGGGCGTTGGTATTTTGAATGTAATTGCCGTTGCCCGCCGGCAGCCCGCCGATTTGCGTATCGGTCACACAACCCACGCAAACCGCCGACAACACGTCGGCGCTCGCGGCATTCAGGCTGCGAATCGCGTAGGGCGTGGATTGCACGGGTTGGCGCGGCGTCAGCAAGGTAAATGCTCCGGCGCTCGCACCGGGACGCACGCTGATTTCCAGAAAACGCGCCGCGCCGGTGAAGGCGCTCGCACCGAAGTCGAGTTGGACAGTAAAGACGCCGTTGGTCACCGTCACGTCTTCGCGGGTGAGCGGCGCATTGAGCGCCGCGCCGCCGCTCAACACATCGAAGATTGCGAATTGCAAATCGAAGGTGCCGTTGGCGGGATTGCCGCCGTCGGTCAGTTTGCCTTGATAGGTGAAGGTCGTCGGTTGTGCCTGCGCGCTTGCACAACAAACGGCCAGGGCCAAAAACAGCGCCGCAAGCCTGGGGATAAAGCGTTGATTTAGCATATTGTTGGTTTCCTTGAGCAGATTGCAGTTGATATCAGGCCGCCAGGCAGCCATTGGGTTACGAGCATAAGCATCCGCTCAAAACCATCAAAAATCTTTAGCTGTGCTTGAAAGTTTCCTAAAAGTTTTTTGAAAGTGCCCGAGTGCCCTCGGCGACGGACGCCTCACGCCGCAGGGAATTCCCGTGATGCCGGGCGCAGGATG